>JAGQPO010000095.1 GCA_020426665.1 Planctomycetales bacterium | reverse complement strand
CACCACGTAGATCAGCCTCTCCGAGGCTGATGCCGGCGACGCAGCGGTTTTTTCGGGTCTCGGAGAGACTTGACTACGTGACTTGACGGCGGGCTGGCAACGTCATGGGGCCAAACGGATGTTAACTTGGATTGGTGGCGATTAGCGAGAAGTGCCAGAATAAATTCAATTTTGCTGAGGTAATGATCCGGGCGTTCACGCACGAAGGGTCAACGGGCGATCAATTCACAGCCCATCGAAACCTCACGAGCCGACGGACCCCGCGATGAACGACGAATCTATTTTCGCCAAAGCACTGGAATTCGAACCAGGCGAACAAAGGGACCACTTTCTCGATTCGGCGTGTGGCCCAGGGACAGATCAGCGATCCCGGATCGACCGCCTTCTCGGCGAGCACGACAACCCGGACAGTTTCTTGAACCCTGGAGCCCAGCCGAATTTCAAGTTGGAAACAACGACGGGCGGGGATGACGACGCTCTGGTCGATAGGGAAACCATTGAAAACTTTCGGTTGCTTCATGTGCTCGGCGAAGGGGGAATGGGGACCGTCTTTCTGGCCGAACAGCAACACCCGGTTCGCCGCCGGGTTGCCGTCAAAGTCATCAAGCATGGGATGAACACTCGGCAATTTGTCGCCCGATTTGAAGCCGAGCGACAGGCGTTGGCAATGATGGACCATCCTAACATCGCCAAGGTGCTCGATGCGGGATGCACGGCCGACGGGCGACCCTACTTTGTGATGGAATTGGTCAAAGGAATGCCGATCACAGATTTCTGTGACCAGAATCGTCTGACAACCGCCGAAAGGTTGGCATTGTTCGTCCAAGTCTGTCAGGCCGTCCAACACGCCCATCAAAAAGGAATCATTCATCGTGACCTGAAGCCCAGCAACGTCCTGGTTGCCATGTATGACAACCATCCCGTCCCCAAAGTGATCGACTTCGGCGTCGCCAAGACGACTCAGCAACCATTAACCGAACACACGCTATGTACGATACCGGGCCAGATCGTCGGCACCTGGGAATACATGAGTCCCGAGCAGGCGATCTTGAATCAATTGGACGTGGACACTCGCACGGACATTTATTCCCTTGGAGTGATCCTCTACGAACTGCTGACCGGAAAAACCCCACTCGACTTGAAGTCACTCCAGCCTGAGGCACTGGAAGAGCGGCTACGTCGGATTCGAGAGGAAGAACCTTCGCGGCCGAGTCTTCGCGTCAGTAGCCTCGGGCAAGTCGCCGCCGCTGCCATGGCGACGTACAGAAACGCCGAGGCAACGGACGTGGCTCGATCTCTCAAGGGCGACCTGGACTGGATTGTGATGAAGGCCCTGGAGAAGGACCGAGCCAATCGCTACGAAACGGCTAGTGGATTCGGAGCGGAGATCGGTCGGTATTTGAATGACGAACCAATCAGTTTCCGCCCACCATCAAGCTGGGATCAATTGTCGCGAACCCTGCGTCGACACAAAGCTTTTGTAACGAGTACTTTGTTGACCATCGCTGTTCTGATGTTTGGTCTCGTACTCACATTCTGGCAATACCGAGTTGCAGAAAGGCAACGTGTCATGGCGGAACGTCGGCTAGGAGTTGTAAAGGACTATACGATGGTGCTTGCCCGTAGCGGCAATCCGAGAGATCTTGCCTTGGCGATCAATGCCGCCCGATTGGTCGGCGCTTCCGAACTATGGGAAGTGATGCTACAAGCCCAATCCGCCTTGGAAAGCGGCGAAACGGAGAAAGCGGTTGGGCTTTTGAAAGAAGGAATGAAGCGTGCAAACGAACCGGAATTACTTGCGTGTAAGGGACTGCTGTGCAGCGCCTTGATCATAGCAGGACGTACCGACGAGCTATTGGTCGCTCATAAGGAACTCTTGGCTGCAAACCCGAATACAGTCGAGGAGTTGGTGTTTGTCAGCCAAGGAGTCGCGATCGATTCGAAACTTAGCTGGGAACTGGCGAATCGAGCCGTAGGGCTTCGCGATTCTCCGCTCGCAAAACTAAATCGTGCGATCGCATCAATGTTCTACGGTATCGATACGGGAGACCTTGGCGTTGTGGAACAAGGGATCGACGATCTGAAATCAATCGAACAATCCGCAATTGAGACGCCTTACACCATTGCGTTTCGGCTGCAGCTTCATTTGGCGGCAATGACGATCGCTGAGCTGAACGGCGCCCCTGTTGAAAAATGGCGTCCACAAGCGGAACTCGACATTAGTGAGTTAGAGAAGCATGATCGCTATGGGTGGGGGCTACTTACGACTGCTTGGTACAAGGATCGGTTTGCAGGAAATGTCGAAGACTCGGATGCCGCGTGGGAAGCCGTCCTGCAGCGAGGATCGGGAGGATGGCACGACTTGCACGCCGCTGCGATGATACTGCGTAAGCAAAGTTTGGCCGAATGGAGTGGGCAACTGCGTGGGAAAGATACTCTTGAACGTGTCGCCCTGGCATCTCTGCTCGCGTGTGAAAGTGGAGCTCAACGCGATCAAGCGATGGAAATCTACGACGAGATTGCGGAGCGAAGGAAGATCATTAGTTTCCGAGCAGGAACAGGTTTTGACGTTCCGCTTTTGGCCAAGGAGGTGCAACGAGTTCGCGACGAGGCGAACGAGATCCTAGATGGTGGTTCGCAATTCTTAACGTCATTCGATCGAGAAGCCGTTTGCTATCTTGCCGATCGGATAAGCCGCCCGCAATTTGTGGAGAAACTTTCGTCCTGCACGCGAACCGAGCAACTGATGGGACACTGCCTTATTGCGACCAAGTCCCTCGCCGAAGAAGACATTGAGCTTGCCAAACGCCATTTCCGTGAATGCAGAAAAACAGGAGTGTTCCACACGAGTGATTACTTTTGGGCAAAAGCATTTTTGGAGCGGCTTGAAAACGTCGATGCAAATGCGAGTGCTGCTGAAGAACAACGTGGAGGTCTCTAGCCTTTTCTGCCTGCTGTATGCGTCGCCGGTGGCCGGCTCCATCGGCAAGCTTTGTTTCATCCCTTCAACCGTGGTCATCGAAGCTTTCTTCGCCTTCGACAGATGGTTGCGACTGATAAGAGTGTTAGTGCCGTTACCGTTGTGGGTTCAGGAATCGCGGTGATTGCGCCAATGTTATCGAACTGCGCCGATGCTGCGATCAGGTCGCCCTGGACAAACCCGGTCCCGCTTAGCCCCGGAATGTTTTGGGCCGATAAGATTTGAAACGTATTGACGCTGGCCATCGTACTCGACGCATCTGTCGCGCCGCCAATGCCAATCAAGGCATTTGGCGCGATCGAAAATGACAGCGTTTGCCAATCGGATCCGGACAAGTCCTTCGTCGTGGTTCGGCAGAACACTATTTGTCGTGTGTCTGGCGTAGGTCACGCCCTGCGTGACGCAATCATTGACCAAACTATCGCAAAAACTACCCCCTTCCCCTTTTAAAACTACCCCTTTCCCCTTTTTGCGGTTAGCACTTGCTTCTCGTTCCATTCACGACGTTCAGAATGGTTATAATCTCGGGACTTCCTTTTAGACTTCTCTCGCGTTCGTTCTGCTGAGCACCATGAAACTTCGCTATCCCATTTGCGCTATCGTTTTTCTAGTCATTGCATCCGCGACGTTACATGCTCAGACGCAGGGTCAAACTGCCCAGGCCAACACCTTTGGTCCTTATCTTTACGAGACCAAGCCGGATCACGAAGCCTTTGCGTCATTTAACCCTCGCAAAGCGCCGCAACCCGGCGACCTGTTGCTTCGTCAAGGTGATCGCCTGGCAATCTGTGGTGATTCAATCACCGAACAAAAGATGTATTCGCGAATCATGGAAACGTACTTGACGGTTTGTGTTCCGCAGCTGGAGGTAACGGTCCGACAGTATGGATGGAGTGGCGAAAAAACAGACGGTTTTCTGCGCCGAATGGATAAGGATTGTTTGACATTCAAACCCACCATCGCAACGCTCGCTTATGGTATGAATGATTCACGCTATCGACCGTTCGATGTCACCAACGGTCGCTGGTATGAAGACCACTACTCGGCGATCGTTCGAAATTTCAAAGAGCACGAGGTGCGAGTGGTTGTCGGATCACCAGGGTGTGCGGGCAAGATCGCGAACTGGGTCAAGAGCCGATCCGGAACACTGGAACAGCACAATCTTAACTTGTGCGCACTTCGCGACATCGCGATCGCCGTTGCCGAAAAAGAAGATGTTCGGTTCGCCGATATCTTTTGGCCGATGTTACAGGCCCAGGTCTTCGCTCCCGGTCAACATCACGCGACCGATGAAAAGCCCTATCTGGTCGCGGGGCAAGACGGAATCCACCCGGGCTGGGCCGGCCAGGTGATCATGGCTTGGTCGATGTTGCGATCCTTGGGTCTGGACGGCGAGATCGGAACCGTCGCAGTTGATCTTGGTCGACAAACTGCTACTGCGTCGGCGGGTCATGTGGTTGACTCCGTGGCAAACAATAAAGTGACGATCACCAGTTCACGGTACCCGTTTTGCGCACGAGGCGATCTGGACGATCACAATTCGATTCGGTCTGGAATGACGCTGGTGCCATTCTCCGAAGACCTGAATCGATTCGTTTTGAAAGTCAATGTTCCTGCCGGTACCGATTGGCAGGTCAAATGGGGAGACCATTCAATGCAGTACAACGCCGATCAGTTGGCCGACGGCGTAAACCTGGCATGGGATTTTCCCGAAAACCCGTTTTGTGATGCGTTTGATCGCGTCGACAATGCCGTCGCCAAGAAGCAAGCATATGAAACCGAACAGGTAAAAAAAGAGTTTCACGGACGCGAGGCAAAATCAGATTTTGACGCTGTGGTTTCCCGCACCGAAGCGGTCCGTCAGCCGTTGGCCGATGCGATCGCCGAGGCGTTTGGTCCGGTGACACACACCATTGAATTTCGTTCCATCGCGAAATAGTACTGCGAAATAGTACTGCGAGATTTGATTCAAACGTATGGAATCCGACAGTGCAATTCGGGCGTTTTCAGTGGTAGACGTTTCAACGAAACCATGAAAACCCCCAAGGAAGCCAATAGACTGTAGAATTGTATAGGCTACGGCATCGTCATCATGCGTCCAGTTGGATTACAACGTGACCTCGAGTGCAACCATTCGAAAAGGGACAACCCCGCGGGGCAGCGCGTTACCAGATCGCGTGCTTGCCTTTCTGGTCGCGGGTCTGGTTGCTGCAACTGCACTTTTCTGTACGTGGTGGTTGGATCGCCTAGCGGCGGATCGCTATTTACAAACGGTTCGTACCGACACGGTTCAGCAATTAGCGAATGTACGTGGCGCCGCGGAACAAGCAATCAATAAACGAGTCCACTTGGCGCTCGGACTAAAGGCGTACGTTTCAGTCCATCCGGATCTAACGCATCAGGAATTCGCGGATTACGCTGCGTTGCTAATGGAGGAGGTCAATGGAATTCGAAGTGTGACCTCGATCAAGGGAAATGTCATCAACGATGTGTATCCGTACGAACCCAATAAGGGAGCGATTGGCCTGGATCTGTCGACGGACCCGGACCAAAGCCCGGAGGCCAAACGTGCGATTGAAACGGGTAAGCCCTGGTTGGCAGGTCCGGTCGAATTGAAGCAGGGCGGAGAGGCTTTCATTTATCGAACGCCGGTCAATCAAACCATCCCCGGAGAACGTCCCGGTGCCGGACCCTACTGGGGCATGGTGTCAATCTTGATCGACAAAGACGTCCTTGTTCACGACAGCTTCGATGGCGCCGCCCCTTCGCTTAGCCTCGCAGTTACGGGAGGCGACGGTTCCGTAGATCCTTCTGCAATCATATTCAGCAAAGGGATCGTCGAATCGTCCGAGGCAATTCATACGGAGATTTCTTTGCCGACGGGCAGTTGGAAGCTGTTCGGCATGCCCGAAAACGGCTGGCCTACTGCGCCCCAGCACGCGATGCAGATACGAGGACTCGGATTCCTAATCGCGATGTCTGCGGGCGCGCTGGTGTATCTGGTGATTCGATCAAACCAGCGTTTTCGTGACTACGCAGTGCGTTTGCGAATTGCTCATGAATCTCTCAAGCTCAATTCAAGTGAAATGGAATTGGCGAAGGAGGCTGCCGAAAGCGCCAATCGGGCGAAAAGCCAATTTCTTGCGAACATGAGTCACGAAATCCGCACGCCCTTGAGTGCCGTGATCGGAATGACGGAGTTATTGCTCGATACTCCAATGAAGGCCGAGCAGCAAAGCTACCTCAAACTGATTCATGAGTCCGGTGAGTCACTGCTGGCGATCATTAACGACATTCTGGATTTTTCCAAAATCGAAGCCGGAAAACTTGAGCTGTCCACCGTGACTTTTGAGATTCGTGAAGCACTTGGTGACACCTTGAAGCCACTGGGATTGCGCGCCGGAGTGAAAGGTATCGAGTTGACCTTTCATCCCGCTCCGAATGTCCCGTACGTGCTTTCTGGCGATTTACAGCGTTTGCGCCAAATATTGATCAACCTGGTTGGCAACGCGTTGAAGTTTACCGAGAAAGGCGAAATCTCAGTCGCGATCGAGGTCAAATCCAGCGAACAAAACAACGTGATGTTGGAATTCTTGGTGCGTGACACCGGGATCGGGATCGAGGACAGTAAACGATCACATATTTTCGGGGCGTTCGAACAGGCCGATGGTGGAACGTCCAGGCGTTTTGGTGGCACCGGACTGGGATTGGCAATTTGCGAACGTCTTGCCGGCCTGATGGGCGGCCAGATCTGGGTGGAAAGCGAAGTTGGAGTGGGCAGTGAATTTCATTTCACTGCCATGTTTGGTGTCCAGCAAGACAACGCACCTGTCAAGCCGAGAGGGGTTGGTAATATCAAGGGTGCCAAAATACTGATCGTCGACGATTGTTCAACAAGCAGAATGATCCTGCAGGAAATGACGCGAGGTTGGGGCATGCAATCGGAGGTTGCCGTAGATGCAGCGGACGCGCTGGATCAGTTGCGGGGTGCTCATCATCATTCGCAACCTTTTCAGTTGATGCTGACCGATCTCGAAATGCCAAATCGAAACGGATGCGAACTAATCTCCGATGTTCGTCATGATGCCGAACTAAAAACGATGCCCGTGATCGCATTGACCTCTTGCGCCCGCCCCAACGAAAACAAGCATTGGGGGCATCTCAAGGTACATGATTGTCTGCTGAAACCCGTCAAGGAGTCAGAACTGTTTGACGCCGTCAATGAATCGCTTGGGGCGATGCGCGAAGAAAATCCAAAACTTGATCACGGCGACGGATTGCCAATCATCCAACCGTTGAATGTTTTGCTCGTCGAAGACAACCAAGTCAATCAAAAGCTTGGAACCGGATTGCTCGAAAAATGGGGCCATACCGTGACTCTGGCGTCAAACGGTCTCGATGCAATTCATGCATGGAAATCCGGCAGTTTCGATTTAATTCTGATGGACATCCAAATGCCGGAAATGGACGGTCTGGAAGCGACCCGTCGAATCCGCAAAGCAGAACAGGAACTGGGGAGCCATATTCCAATCATCGCGCTGACCGCCCACGCATTGTCTGGGGATGACCAGAAGTGTATCGCTTCGGGAATGGATGGCTATGTTTCCAAGCCACTGCGGATCAATGAACTGCGCGAAGCGATCTCGGTGTTTTTTCAAGAACACGGCCCACAAGAACACGGCCCACAGGAATCAGGGGCAAGGAATGTTGATTCGCAGTCACCAGCACGGACGACGAAAACCAATCAACAAGTGGATTGGTCGGAGGCGTTGAATTTATGCAGTGGTAGCCAGAGTTTACTGAAAGAGATCTTGGAGGCCTTTCTCGTGGAAACTCCGGTTCTGCTTAATGAACTGGAAGTGTCGCTCGCCGCAAGCGATCTGGCCACCGCTCGCCGCGCAGCACACACAATGAAGGGTTCGCTTCGAGCGATCGGACTCGTCGCCGTCGGTGAGATCGCCTACGAGATCGAGAAACGATTGGGCGCTGGAACAATAGACGGGATCGACCCTCTCCTGAAAAGTCTTCAACATGAAACCGCTTGGGTCTGCGCCGATGCAAGATCGGTGATCGACGGTACGCGTTCCGACAGGTTTGCCCAACGGGCATTCACAGCCACAGCCTTGGGGCAGGGAACAAGCGAAGCGTTGTGACCGCAACCCCAGGCTTTGGATGTATTTCGCCGTTGGTGAACAAGGCATTGAACCGGTGCGGCTCGTATCCAAACCTTACGCGTTGCATCATTTGCCGACAGCAAGCGAATGACGGTTGATACTTGAATCAACGGTCACCCCTTGTTCACTGGAGGCGGACAGCGCGTGGCACTGTTGGCAATTCGCCCTCCAGCGATGCGTGACCTCTAATCCAGGCCATGCTCCACCGTGACAAGAGAGACATTGTTCGCGCATCCACGTTGAATGTGGAACGACCGGAGGTGCATCGGGGAACGCGCGAGGTGCGGACACCGGCGCGGGTAGACCGACAAATGAACTGGAAACCGCCGTATTGACGTCGGCGAACGGTGTTGGCGGCGGCGCCCCATGGCACTGTAAGCAATTCACCAGAAACCCGTGTGACATTCGATTGGCCACACGTTCTCCGATTTTGGCACCGTGCCCATGGCAGGCATAACAGGCGGCATCGTTTGTTTGTTCGATGGCGTGTGGGATCACCGGAGGCGCACCATTGAACGCACGCCGTGAAGCTCGCGTCGCAAGCGACCGCAGTTTGTCAGTTGGGTTTGGCGTGATTTCAGCGGTGTGGGGATTGTGGCATGTGATACAACGCTGGAAATCGGATTCCAAATGCAGCTGTTCCAGGCTGGGTTTCCACTGACTGGTCGGTCCGGTTTCCAGACGTCGCATTTCGGCGTAGCTTGCAGCGGGAATGACCGTTTCTGTGTGGCTGGCGACAAGCGACGATGCGGGGCGAGGCGTGTTTGCAGCGTGATCAACCCGTTGAACATCGCTCGACAGACCGTCAGCGGTGGCTTCATCCAACAGCGCAGTCGCAGCCGGTTCATCGTCGTGTCTGGGCACACCGTTGTTGACCCCAACGATCAGTCCGACGATGGCGAGTCCGATGACGCCGCAGGCGATGACAGCGACGGTCCGGTGCGGTAAATGTGATCCGACGCGATTCACTCGGTGGCCTCTGGGGAAGTTTTCCTGCGAATCCGCGCGGCACACTTCTTGAAATCAGGTTGCTTTGAAAACGGATCGGTCGCGTCAAGAGTGACCAGGTTGATCAATTTCGTCTCGTCAAAGAATGGAACGAAGATCGACCCACGTGGCGGTGCGCCGCGACCGTTGATCCAGATTGGCAATTCTGCCGCACCGCGTCTTGATTCAATGACGACGACCTCGCCCTGGCGGAGGTTCATGGCATCCGCGTCATCGGGGTGTACTTCGACATAGGCCGTAGGCATGGCTCGCTTGAGCTGCGAAATTCGGGACGTCATCGAACCGGTATGCCAATGTTCCAACACGCGTCCGGTGCACAACCACAGTGGATATTCGTCATCGGGGGTTTCCGGAGGCGGTTGATAATCGTGGAACCAGATTTGTGCCCGTCCGTCTTGCGTCGTCGAGTGATAAAAATCGACGGGCTTTCCATTTGCAACGAAGGGGTCTTCACCGGCAACGAATCGAAATCGGGTTTCGCGCCATGACCCGTCTGCTTGCTCGACGACCGGCCAACGAAGACCGCGCGCGGCGACGTACTCGTCATAAGGCGCAAGGTTCTTGTGCTTCAGCGTGGTGAATTGGCGATACTCTTCGAACAGGTATTTGTCGACGTTCAGATCGTAGTAATGATCCCATTGCCAAATCGGGACTTCGTCGCCGAATTCGTTTTCAACGTGGAAGATGAACCGTCCGTCTTTATCCTGCATGCCTTCGTGGCCCAGTTCCATCAATCGGTGTGCGATGGCAATAGTCATCCAGCAATCGTCACGCGCCTGGCCGGGAGGATCGACCATCTTGAACCATTGCTGGGTGCGGCGTTCCGAGTTGCCAAAGATGCCGTTTTTCTCGACCCACATCGCAGCCGGCAAAATCAGGTCGGCAATTCGAGTGGTCGCGGTCGGGTAAACATCGGCGACGATCAAAAATTTGTCTTTGGGCACCTGATCCCGGTTTAGTAACGCGTTTAAATTCGGCAGCGTTTGTCCCGGGTTGGTGACTTGCACAAAAATCGTGTCGACGTCACCGGCACCGTCGTTGGGCGCCATGAATTGTTTGAACATCTGGACGGTATCGTATCCGGGTGTCGGGTTGATCCGCCCGGCAGGAAGGTTCCAGATTTGTTCGCATTGGGTGCGGTGTTCCGGATTGGCGACCAGGCGTCCGCCGGGCAGCGCGTGTGCCAGTGTCCCCACTTCGCGGACCGTACCGCAGGCCGAAGGCTGGCCGGTCAAGCTGGTCGGCGCGTCGCCAGGTTTTCCGAAATGCCCACTCAGCAAATGAACTCCGTGGACAAGCGAGTTGACCGCGGTGCCCATCGTGTGTTGGTTCATCCCCATGCACCACAGACTGGTGATGCGTAGTCGCCGGTCGGCGAACAGAGCCGCCAGCTCTCGAATCTTGTCTTCGGGGACTCCCGATAATTCGCTGGCGTGTGCGGGCGTGTATTTGGCGATTCGACGTTGGAATTCGTCAAAGGAAATCGATTCGCCTTGCAACGTCGGATTGCTTTCCTGGGGCGACCGAAAGTTGCAATGTTGTTGGACGAAGGCAGCGTCGTACCGGTTTTCAACAACCAACAGATGCATGATCCCCAGGGCCAACGGGACGTCACCGTGAGGTTTCATCAAAACGAACTCGGACGCCAGCTCGCTGGTACGTGTTCTGCGCGTGCCGATGTCGATGACGCGTGCCGCTTTTTCACGCCCTCCGACGCCGTGGGCCGGGCGATCAATGACACGTGAAAACAAGACCGGATGGTTTTCGGCGGGATTATTACCCCAACAGATTAAGACGTCGCAAGCGTCTAAATCATCGTAACAACCGGCCGGCTCGTCGACTCCGTAGGTCGCGATGAAACCGGTGACGGCCGAGGCCATACAAAGTCGCGCGTTCGGATCGATATGGTTGTTACCGAGTCCGCCTTTCATGAATTTTTGGGCGGCGTATCCTTCGGGAATGGTCCATTGACCCGAACCGTAAAACGCAAACTTTTCGGGTGCACGCATGATTCGGCGTGCGACGACATCAATCGCTTCTTCCCAAGTGATTTCGACGTGCTGATCGCCTTGGCGGAGCAGGGGCTGCGTTAGACGATCGTTGCCGTACAGGATCGCGCCGACGTGATAGCCTTTGACGCACAATAAACCTTTGTTGACTTCGGCGTGTCGGTCACCGGCGACTGCGACAACTTTTCCCTGCTCGACGCCGACCTGGACATGGCACCCAGTGCCGCAGAAGCGGCACGGTGCTTTGTTCCACCGGATACTGCTGTCCAGTGTTCCACCGTCTACGACGGGCAACGCCGTCGCCGACTGGTTTTGTCCCAATGCCGCCGCCGAGGCTGCAGCCATGGCGGAGGACTTTAAAAAGGCTCGGCGATCAGCGTCCATCGTGCGATCTATCTCTCGGTGTCGTCTGCGGAAGGGCGTGGTAATGACGTCGGCCTTGTCACGGGACACTCCAATGAAGCATTCCCGTGCCGGTCGGGTGGTGATTCAAAGCCAACAAATGCGACTTGGATCATTGAAACACCCGCCAGTGACGCGAGCCAGTCCCAGACTTGTTGGTCTTCGTGTTTGGATTGCGTGTCCAACACGATCGCCAGCCGGTTGTGCTCGCAAACGCCCACTGTAATTCGCGGCTCGTTTTCGATCAAAGCGCAGGTGTCGTCACGCAATTGTGAATCTTCGCTAAGTGACAGGACCAGCCCACTGACCGGCATGTGCGATTCCTTTCAAAAACAATGGAAGTAGCAAGCTTGAGTTTAGCACGTAGACAAGTTAGTTTGTTACGCGACAACGTACCTGACGGTCGGAATCCGTGCAGCCCGAATCGGTACGGAAGGATTTTTCGATCGCGAGTTTTGTCCCGCGAAAACCGTCCACTTGGCTTGACGTTGATGCAGATGTCTGAAGTGAGCCGCCATCGATCATCGCACAAGCTCTGGGTCTTGGGGTCGTTGTCCGCATTCACCTTGATCCTGGTCCCCGGCTCTGCCGTCTGGTTGAGTCGTCCGACATCCGCTGATGAATCGATGACGTTTGGGCCAAGTGGCAGGCTCCCATCGGGCGATGAATCAATTTCATCGAAGCGTGCGATAGTGCACGCATCCGAGCCTGTTGTTGAGTCCGGCGCTGCGTCCGTTGCGGAGTCCGGAGACGGAAAACCGGTCAAGTATCAGGTGCTGATCCGCCGTCCTACCGGGCCGCCCCTGGTCAAGTTACCGCAGCAGGATCCGTTGGGCCGCGTTGTCGAAGTGGCCTGTTTGACTTGTCACGGGATCCGAGAGCCAAATCTACAAAATCGAAAGCCGACGGATTTGGACGAGTTTCATCAAAACATGACGCTGGTGCACGGGGAGTTGGCCTGTTACTCATGTCACAATCCTGCGGACGCGGCGACATTACGGTTGGCCGACGGAAGTCCAGTGTCTTATCCGGATGTGATGACGCTGTGCGCGCAGTGCCACGCCACTCAGGCTCGAGACTACAAGCATGGTGCCCACGGCGGCATGAACGGTTATTGGGATCAACGTCGCGGACCACGGACGCGCAATAACTGTATCGATTGTCACGATCCACACGCGCCCAAGTTTCCAACAATGCAGCCGACGTTTAAACCACGCGATCGGTTTCTCGAATCACCCGCTACACACGTGCATTCATCTCACGAACCCGTATCCCACAGCGAGAGTGACGGTGAGTGATTCCAAGCCATCCATGGATCTTGATCGGTCGTTGCCAATTGTTTCGCGCCGTAATGCGGTCAAAGGCGGTTTCGCAACATTGGGCGCCGCTGCCTTCGTCGCTTCGGTTTCGCCGTTGCGTCGGGCCGCCAAAGAAACGTCGATCGCGGAGTTCATGCAGCAACACTACCAGGAATTGTCTGACGACGACAAACGTGCGGTGATCGCGCGACTGGAAGCCGATGCAAAAGAAAACTACGGGGCCGATGTTACGATCGGAGACGACAGACCGATTCCCGGAACCAAGTTTGTCTATGCCATTAATCTGAGTGTCTGTAACGGCAATGGCAAATGCGTGGAAGCGTGTCACCGAGAAAACAACCACGACCGTGATACGAATCAATCCTACATCCGTGTGTTGGAAATGCCGCTGGGCACCATGGACATGGAACAGGGCGATACGACGTATGATCACGCAGTGCCCAAGGATGGAAAGTTTTATCTTCCGGTCCAGTGCCAGCAATGCGACGAACCGCCTTGTGTAGACGTGTGTCCGGTCCAGGCGACGTGGAAGGAGCAAGACGGGATCGTTGTCGTCGATTACAACTGGTGCATCGGATGTCGCTACTGCGAGGCCGCCTGCCCCT
>JAGQPO010000094.1 GCA_020426665.1 Planctomycetales bacterium | reverse complement strand
CCAAGCCGGCGGCAATATCCTGCGCCCACGGGGTCTGGTTTTGGATCCCGTCGGTCATTACCACCATCGTCTTGGCGGCAAAGGGTCGTGCCCGACTGTCAATCAAGCCTTGAATGCCCTCTTGCATTCCTTTCCCGATTGCCGTCATCCCACCGGTATTCAGTTGGGCGACCTTGTTGCGAATGACCTGCAGGTCTTTCTCTAACAGTGTGTCGAGCGTCGCGTAGGTGGAATAACTCGCCAACGAAACTTGCTCTTCCTGACTGGTGGTATCGAGAACATTCAAGAAGGCGTTGACCGCCGCTTCCAAATCTTGCCAAGCCGGTCGTGGCGCGGGTCCTTTGTTAAAGTAGTTCTCGTACATGTATTGCTGATAGCTGATCGAGTCGTACCCGCTGGCGTACGAATACTGCCACCCGTAGCGATAGCTGTAGTAACTATTGAGAATACCTTCGCCGGCGGCCCAAGACTTTGCGCTGCTGGAAAACGGGTTTTCGCCATAGCCCCAATTAAAATTAACTTGGGCCATCGATCCCGAACGGTCCAGGATCATCGAAATGTCACGGTCGACCTGCATGGCAACCGACTGTTGTTGAGCCTCGAAGTCGTTGGTGCTCAGTAGGCCGGGGATAATCAAAGGGACGTTACCGGAAAGCGAACCTTCCAGCCGTTTCCCATGAACGCGAACCGCACTGGCGATCGTGCCGCTACGCACCTGCGAGGTCGGGATCTTGATAAAATGGTATCGGCTTCCGTCGCCGCCGGTCTGCTGGGTCTTACCGAACTCGATTTCGTTGTCGCCGTCGCCGCCGCGAATTCGCAACGGTTCGCCGTTGACCGTGTTCAGGGCTGCGGTCGCGATCGCTGCATCAACCGCCGCGTCGACGGTCTGGATCTCGCTGAAGGCGCGACCGGCCGAGCGGGCCGCGGCATCTGTTGCCACGATCAACTCGGTGCGAGTCAACTGCATGTGGGCAGCGTTGATTGCGAAGGCAGCCAGGATTGCGAGAATCGGAAGCACAACCGCCGTGATCGCCATCACCGATCCGCGACGATTCGTTGATCGCACTTCGTAAGCACGACCGCTTGAAGGACATTTGACATTCATGGTGTAACTCACGACATAAGAGACGAAAAGAGAACGGTGAAAAGTGTTGGACGAGGGATTATTGTTCGAAGTAACCGTCGTATCGCTCGGTCTTGATGACGGCAGTGGACTCAATCGTTGCGTTTGGCAAAAACATGGGTGCAAACAACGCGATTTGGTCAAAATCCACGGTAACCGTCACAACGACGGCCGGTGAATTGGCATCCAAAGGATCAACATTCACCTCGTAGCCCGTAGTGGTCATCATGCCCATGACCTCGTGGGCCACCGCTTCCGCCTCGGCGGAAGTCGCCCCGGGCACCATCGCGCTTCGGGCGGCAAAATAGGCCGCATCCTGGGCCAGGTTGCGAATCATGTTCATCCGAGCAAACTCCATGCACGTGAAGATCAGGATGAAGAAGATGTTCGCACAAATTGCGAATTCAACCGCCGCAGCACCGCGGCGACGCTGACGCGTTAATCGACTCGCAGGTCGCCGTCTTCTGTAAGTTTTGGTTTTCATAACACTATGCTGCAGCAAGCTGGGTGTGTCGAACGAAGTTGACGTTGTAATGAGCCGATCAGTTTGTCAGGTTCTTGTACTCTTTCCGTAATGTCACGTCGGCCGACAGATTCACACCGGCGAACAAGACAGATGGAATCAGAAGATTTCCGTCACACGGCACCGTCACCGTCGTCGTGACATTTTCTAACGTGTCGGCGCTGCCAAAATCGGGTGAACTAAACGTGCAAGGGTTCCCCGTGTAGACGATGTTTCGCTCGTCCAAAAACTGCTCCACTCGCGCGATCACATCGGCGTTGGTCCGCCCCCGTCCGACGCCCCGACGAGCACCCTCGTAGGCAGCCAGTTTGATCGACTCCTTGAGGAACATCATCGAACAGATGTCGATCGTTCCGATCGTCAACGCGATCAACGCAGGCAAACAAATGGCGAACTCAACCGTGGCGACACCGCGACGCTTGGACACGCGACGACGTTTGCGATTCGAACGCGCTGTAAAACGCTTTGAAAGAAACATGGTGACTGGCTACCGGATGAACGAAAGAATGGATTCCCGCTTCCGGAAAACTAGCTCGAAAACCTGGCGTATGCCGGTCAATTGTCGCACGGAGATCTGCAAAAAACGGCATCTTTTGTTTGACAGACGCCCACATCTAACCGCTCCGGCGGTCCCATGTTGCAAAAAGGCAACAGACAATTCGTCTCGGCAACACTCCTTATGCCATTTACCTATACAAACGATTGGCAGTTTCCCCGAAATGAGTATTCCACCGATGAAACGTCATCGCACAAACATTTCATCGTCATCCGTCGACGACGTAAGCCACGTGACACATTAAAGACAATCCGTACGCCCGGACTCTTTCAACCGCGCCACCGCCTCTCGCACCCGCTCTTCGGCAGACTTAGGTGCGACCAAAGTAGCATCCTTCGTATGCACGACAATCAAATCCTCGATCCCGATCGTAACGATCGTATGATCGGGATCGCCAAAAATGATCGACCCGGTCGTATCGATCCCGACATGATCTCCAACGACCGTGTTGCCGTGTTCGTCGGACTCGCGCAAACGTCCAAGTGACTGCCAACTTCCCACGTCGTCCCACTCGAAGGGAGCCTCGATGACCGCCACGTTGGGATAAGACTCCATCACGGCGAAATCGATCGACGTTCCCTCAATCGCATTGAATTCTTCGTCCAGAACTCGCTGGTAATTTGATGTCCCGATCGCATCGGCGATCGTTGCCAAGTGCTGATACATCTTCGGCCGGTTGGTCTTTAAAGCATCAAGAATGACAGACGCCTTCCACAAAAAAATGCCGCTGTTCCAATAATACTCCCCGGTCGCAAGATACTCCGCCGCCGTTTCACGATCCGGTTTTTCACGAAACTGGTTGACCAAAAACGATTTCACGTCGCCGTCAGATCCAATCGAATTTCCACGGCGAATGTAGCCAAATGATTCGGCCGGGTACGTCGGTCGGATCCCAAAGGTTACGATCCTGGTCGGATCGTCGACAACCAATTTTTCCCCGGCCGAGATCGCGTTACAGAATTGTTGGTCCGTTCCGATCACGTGGTCCGACGGCATCACAGCCATGATGGCATCGGGATCCTTACTGGCAATCAAGGCCGCAGCCAAACCGATGCATGGCGCGGTGTCTCGCTTGGCCGGTTCGCCGACCAAGTTTTCCTTCGGCAACATTGGCAACTGCTCGGCGATCGGTTCGACCAGTACGCGATTGGTCACAATCAACTGCCGCTCCAATGGAACCAAGCCCGCCAGACGATCGCTGGTTGACTGGATCATTGTCCGATCCCCGGACAATGCCAACAGTTGTTTGGGACGCATATTTCGACTCGCCGGCCAAAATCGAGTCCCACTTCCGCCCGCCATGATCACTGCGTGTAGCATTCTCAGTCTACTGGATTCGTGTGATGAAACATTCTCGTGAAACGTAGCTGATCAAATGCGGCAATAAAACCGGGGTGCCTTGCTAGGGTTTCTCCGCCCAAAAATCGAGCACGCGTACTTTGTCTAAAACCGGTTNNTTCAGCACGTCGACAAACGCCAAGTGATCGGGATGGTCAAGATACGTCGCCCGATTTTCTTCGCTGTCGAAAGTGACCAGGAAACAATGGGTGAACCCCGCGTCATGTTTTTCAGGACTGTTGTTGGTCGACCACTCGAACGCCGCAATGTTATCGATCTTCGAAGGCAGGGCGGCAAACGCGTCTTCGACTTTCTTGACGTCTCCTAGCGTCGCATCGTCTTTGAATTTAAAGAACACCGCGTGCTGGAGCGCCTTGTCTGGTTGCACCTGCTTTGAATCGCCCCAGTAATCCAACACAAAAACCGCTTTCATGTGTGGCCTCAGCACATCGCCAAAGGCCTTGTGGGCCGGATGCGGCAGGTACTTTTCGCGACCCGCATTATCGGCAAATGTCAGTAAAAAGCAGTGAGTAAATCCGTCGTCCAATCCTTCGGGGCTGTTGTTGACGCCGTACTGGAAATCGATGATCGAATCGATCTTCGATGGCAGCTCAACAAATGCATCAACGACCGACTGAATCTCTTCTTTGCTGGACGATTCGTTGAAGGAAAAGAAAACTGCGTGACGAAGCATACCGCTATCAACATTATTGGGGTTTTCAGGTTGTTTGATCGTGGACAGCGGACGCAGCAAAGACGAGTCAGCCACCGGTGCGGCAGCGCCCGACTCCGCCGTTGGTACAGGTGCCGCCGTGGGGGCGGGTTCCGTCGGCGCGGGAGGATTGCACCCCAGTGCGAAAGTCAACAGACAACAGCCCGCGACGAGTGAATAACGAGTCATCGTGTCAGCCTCGATTGATAATGGAAGGTGTATACCGATTGCGGGAATGAACAGATCTCAGCATGTTTGCGTCCCTCTCGGTGGACAGTGTAACGCAAGCGGGCCGCCGGGCAGTTAGCGTGCGAAGAAAATCGCTGCATTAACCCCCATCGTTCAAGCCGCGTTTTCTGATGCGGCCTGAAGCCTTTCCTGCTGAGCGAGCAACTTTTTCTGATACCGCCCCTGAACGATGTCGACGATGACCAGCACGACCAAAACGAAGTAAAACGTCGACTTTTCCATCGGCTTCACTTCATAACCGAACAGATGAATCTTAGCCAAATGCCCGCCCTCGCTGACCAGCATCACGCCAACAATAAACAGGATAAACAAGCCCAGAACCTCGTACATGCGGTTCTTCTTCAAAAACTCCGCGACATGATCGGCCAGCCAAATCATCAGCAACCCACTTAGAACGATCGCGGTGGCCATGATCGCAAACGATTTCGTCAGCGCCATCGCGCTCAAAATCGAGTCGAACGAGAAAACCATGTTCATCACGACGATCAACCCAATCGCCTTGCCAACTGAGTTCTTGCTCTTGCCGTCGGATTCCGCGTCATCCAGGTCCGAGACCGCCAACATGTGGTAAATCTCTTTGATGGCCGTCCACAAAATGAATGCTCCTCCGCCGATCACAATCAAACTGTGACCGGAAACGAGCATCATCAATGGTTTGGAGTCCAAACTCATAAACGGTTCTTCAAGCATCGCAATCAAGTTGATGATGATGAACAGCAAAAGAATCCGGAAAATGATCGCCAGGCCGGTCCCCCACTTGCGAACCATCGACTGTTTCGATTCTTCCACCCGCTTACTTTCGATCGAGATATAAAGCAGATTGTCAAAGCCGAGTACCGCTTGAAGCACAACCAGCATGCCGAGCGTCATCAGGCCTCCGATCGAAAACAAACTTTCTTCCGAAGCCTCTGCCGGCCCCGCCTCGGCGTCCCCCACAGCGACCGCGTCGGCAAACGCCATCAGCGGTTCGGTGATCATGCCAAGGGAGAACTCGTTACTGAAATAAGAGCCAGCGGTCCAGCAAAGGTCGAAATCGATCATCAGGTTGGCCAGGCGATTGTAAGAATGATGATTCGCGGCGAGTGTCAGCCCCGCACACTTGATCGCAAGATTATGATGCCTCGATCAATTTCTGCTCAACCCCGCCAAGACACCCCAATACCCATTTCTTCATTGAACCGCACGAGCCTTCCCATGAAAAACGTATTGCCAACAAAGATTCTGATCTGGTCGTCATTGCTGCTGGCCATCACGACTTGGAACAGCGATGCCGGTCGAGCCGCAAACGCAGACGGCAAATCGGACAATCAACTTTACGAAGTCCGAACCTATCTGCTCGGTGAGGATGGCGACGAAGAGTCCCTTGATCAATACCTCCAGCATGCATTGCTGCCGGCATTGAAACGCCAGAACATCGGCCCAATCGGTGTTTTCGCCCCTGCGGAAAACGACACCAATCAACGCCCGGCCGTCATCGTGGTGGTCCCATTTGACAACGTCCAGGCAATGACCAGCACCCGCTGGAATCTGCAACGTGACCCGCAATACCTCGCCGACGCAGATTCCTATCTGGAGGCGGGCACCAAAAAGCCACCCTATGCGCGAATCACCAGTGAATTATTGGTTGCCATGGATTGCATGCCAAAGCTTCAAATCGCTGCCGATGCGTTAAAAAACCCAAACCGAGTCTATGAATTACGGCTTTACGAAAGTGCCAACGAGCGTTTGGGCGATCTGAAGGTTGACATGTTCAACAACGGAGAGGTTCCGATCTTTCTGGACAGCGGTATCTCCCCTGTCTTCATCGGCCAAGCGATCATCGGACCACAAACTCCGAACCTGACCTATTTGACGGTGTACCCCAACGACGAAGCCCGCATGAAGGCCTGGGATGCATTTCGCAGCCATCCCGACTGGCAGGTTCTCAAAGAAGTCGCAAAGTACAAAGGCACCGTCAGCAAAATTGACAAACACGTCTTAAAAGCAAAGCCGTTTTCACAGATGTAGGCCCGGCGTCGAGTTTATTGCATCGACGGTTTCCACAGGGCATTGGTCAAAGAAACAACCCGGCGTTCGACCTGGTAAAAAGTCGACGCCGGGCTGTTGCGATTTTGCCGGTGATTCGAAACGATGCGGGATTCAAGTCGACATCGCCTCGCGAGGAATGCTAGGCAGCGATCAAGCAGCCGCTGATTGCTCGTTGGCTTTCTTTTCCTTTGCGTTGCGGTAGTCAACGACGTCCCACACCAAGCCGATTGCTCGGAAGAACCGAATGGCTTGCCATGTGATATCAAACTCCCACCACTTGTGACCGTGTTTTGCCATCCGCGGATGGGCATGATGATTGTTATGCCAACCCTCCCCATAGGCGATGATCGCAACCAGCCAATTGTTTCGGCTGTCATCGGTCGTTTCGTAGTTCTTGTAACCCCACATGTGCGAAGCACTATTGACCATCCAGGTCGCGTGAAGCACGCCGACCAATCGCACGAACAGCCCCCACACCAACAATGAAGTCCCAAAGGCCGCTCCGTCGATGGCGTAACCGACGCCGAACAGGATCAAGCCGCTGAGAATGTGAATCGGAAGGAACAGGTAGTCCATGATTCGCATGCCGCGAAGTTTGTACAAATCGGGAGCCCACTTTTGCAAATAAGCTTTCCGATCTCCGTTATGGGTGTGATAGGCCAGCCAGAACATATGGCTCCACCAACCGCCGTCGTGTGGCGAGTGGGGATCGCCGTCTTGGTCACTGTGTTTGTGGTGCTTGCGGTGGTCGGCGACCCAATCAAGTGGCGTGCCTTCGCCAGCCAATGAACCGACACCAGCCAGGAAATACTTGAACCACGTCGGGGTCTTCATTCCGGAGTGTGTCAGCAATCGATGGTATCCCAAGCAGATTCCGATGCTGCCGGTCAACCAATGCAGGCCAAACATCACCGCCAGCCCGGTCCAAGTGAAGGTGAACGGCGCGACGCACAGGACGACCACGTGAGCCAACCCCAGCCAACCAATCGCCCACCAAGAAATATTTGCGAACCGCTTGCGATCGGCGACGGTTTCGACCTTCGCTTCCGGCTTGGTTTGCTTGACCTGAGCCGTATTCGGGTCGTTCCACGGCTCGGACTCACTGGCCTGAATCGATTCAAGCTCTGTGACATCCTGTTCGACAGCAGCGGTTTCTAGATCGGGAAAAACAAGCTTTGAAGCATCACTAGTTGGCTTCCGGCGTTTCTTTTGCGGTGTCTCTACTACATTCGCCATTTCGACGATTCCTCGAGTCAGACGTTAATATTGGACGAACAGCCTTCGGTGACCGGTCCTTTCGCAGAAGTCTACGGATTTATCTGTCCGTGTCTGTCTCGATTCAGGCGTTTCGATGTAACGGTCATGTAAAAGATTTTGCAGCACCCCTCCGCCGGGCAGCCCGATCGCATCAAGCCGTGTGCGACAAATCGACCTTGACACAGAAACTTTCCGTTTCATCACTTGTGAAATCGGGAGGCGCCAAATCACAACCGGCAAACTCAACCCAATGCATTCGACCCTCAGCAAAACTCCGTTGGAGGAAACGATTCGTGAGCTGGCGCTGGTTTCGAGCGGAACTTGCCGCGAATTCTGGTCGATGAACCGAGTTACCGGTGAGAGACTGCTGTTCAGCAGACTCGACGCGGACGAACAGGAGGAGCGGAAATTCGGATTCACTGTGGGAGTGAATCTGGACAAGCCGACCACTTGAATGACGGTTTTCAAACACCGGTTGAGTCTCGTGCCTTGGGCAAGGGACTCAACCGTTTTTCGTTTGTCGTGACAAATGGATTCTGATATCCGGGCGTGTCCCCAAAACACATTCCCATCGCACGGGCCGTCTGAACCGCCGAACCGTTTGGATCGACCGTTCGAATCTGGTCTACGGCATCAGCGATCGGAACGTCACAGATGTCCGGCGGATCGCTGCACACCATCTGCCCAAACTTTCGCTCGATGATCAGCCTGACCGCATGGGCTCCGTACTCGCTCGCCAACACTCGATCAAAAGTTGTTGGACCGCCACCGCGCTGCAGATGCCCCAACACCACACAACGGACGTCTTGATCACACATCTGTTCCAAGTGATCGGTCACGACTTGGCCGATTCCACCAAGGCGAACTTGTTTGTTTTGTGATCCGTCGGCATCAACCACCAGCCCTCCGGAGGGCAAATGAGCGCCTTCGGCGACGACAATCAGCGTGAAGTTCTTGCCGTGTTCGCGACGTTCTTTGATCTTGGCCAGGATGTTTTCATAAGTCCAACCGATCTCGGGAATCAAAATCACATCGGCCCCGCCCGCGATTCCTCCGTGCAACGCGATCCAACCGGTATGTCGTCCCATCACCTCCAATACCATCACACGCTCGTGACTGGCCGCGGTCGTATGCAATCGATCCAGTGCATCGGTGCAACACAGAACAGCGCTATTAAAGCCAAACGTATACGCGGTGCACTTGAGATCGTTGTCGATGGTTTTAGGCACCCCGACGACTGGTATCCCGGCTTCGTGAAACTGCAGGGCGGTCGACAGCGATCCATCGCCTCCGACCACAATCAGCCCCTCGATCTGCAGCCGGTCGATCGTCGCAGCAACCCGATCAATCAATTTCGAATCGATTTCGGCGCGGCCACTTTCTCCGATCCTGGCTGCAAAGCGCCCCTTGTTGGTCGACCCTAAAATGGTGCCTCCTTGAATCAGAATCCCCGCGGTGTTGCGCGGACTTAGCACCTGGTATCGGATCGGGTCAATCAAACCTTCGAAACCGTCACGAAACCCGACCACGTCATAACCGAGCCAATAAGCGGTTTTTGTCGTCGCCCGAATGACCGCGTTCAACCCCGGACAATCGCCGCCGGACGTCAGGATTCCAATCCTGGGTCGGCTACCCAACCTGCCACGACCATAGATGTGGACCTCGCCACCTTCGGTGATTTCGACGGACATTCCTGGTTCCTCCCACGCCGCAACAATTAAACCGACACTCGCTATGTTGTCATGTATCTTGGGTGGCTGCGAAAGTAGACGCCGACACTCCGCACGCTCCTTCGATCAAACGCGAATCGTCAAGACATGCGAATCCTGGGCTACATCTGGGCCGGCCCCAACACGATTTTGGCGGTTCTCGTCGGACTTTTGCTGCTTTCGCGTTTTCGACTAGTCGACGGAGTAATCGAAATTCATGGGCCCGCCGTCGCCTGGGCTCTTAAACGAACCCCCGTTTCCGCGTTGGCGATGACGCTGGGTCATGCCATCTTTGGCCAAGACGTCGCCGCGCTTGATTTGACCCGAAAACACGAACACGTTCACGTCGGCCAGTACGCCCGCTGGGGGGTCTTGTTTGTACCGGCTTACCTCGGTTGGTCCGCCTGGCTTTACATGAAAGGTCGCGACGCCTACCGCGATAACCCCTTCGAAATCGAAGCCTACGCGGTGGACGACCCGTCAATTCGCCAATTGTCCGTGTGGCGCGAATAACCAAGTTTTGGGGATTTCTCAGATTCCCGGCAATTCGGTAACGGCTTTCCACTTGGATACTGCTTTTCGCCGAACTATGATTCAGTCGGCAAGAGGAACGATTTGCGATCATCCCCTGGGGAGGTTCGGGCCGCAAATCCAAACGCCTTATTCCTCTGGCCCGGTTTCATTGCTCCGATCCGGTGTCCGGCGGGGCTGTGAAGGTATCCCCATTTCAAGGTCGTTCCGGTCGGCAATCTCATCACCGGACGACTCAAAAAAGCACAAGGAATCCGAACGTGTCCTATCGCAGCAAAACACTGAACGCCCATCCTCTTTCACGCCGAATGTTCGCCGGCATCTTGTCCTGCAGTTTGGCACTGACGGCCTCTGTCGCACTTGCCGATGCACCGGAAGCAGATCCGGCAGTTGATGCCGAACTGTTCAGTGCAATCGAAGAAGGGAAAATCGACGTCAAATTCATCCCGCTCGACACGACCAAAGCCAACGTCCTGGTTCGCAACCTGACCGACCAACCAATGACCCTCCAATTGCCAGCACGATTTGCCGGCGTTCCGGTTGCACGCCAGTTTGGCGGCGGAATGGGTGGAATGGGCGGCGGAATGGGCGGAA
>JAGQPO010000093.1 GCA_020426665.1 Planctomycetales bacterium | reverse complement strand
GGAAGATCGAACGCTTCTTTCGCCGTGTCCGCGACCAGTTCCTGATTCGCAGCCTGGACCTCTCGTCGATCGAGAGTCTCAACAAACAGTTCACCGATTGGGTCGAAGGCGACTACAACGCCACGGTCCACTCGACACTGGGCATGAAGCCCATCGACCGCTTCGGTGTCGACCTCTCGCGAATCCGCTTTCTCAAAGCGGATGAAGATACCGACGAACTGTTCTACGCCGAGACGGAGCGGCAAGTCAAAAAAGACAACACGTTCAGCTTCCAAGGCGATCGCTACGAAACGCCGGTCGATCTGCGAGGCAAAAAGATCCAACTGCGACACGAACGTCATCACAAAGGCGCCGTGATCGTTTACGACCAGGGACGACGGATCGGCAAGGCCAGACTGCTGGACGCCGTCGCCAACGGTCTGGCCAGACGATCATCAGCCGTGGAGTAGGTTTGCAACCTGCCATCCCCTTTCAAACTTCCCCCTTCTTACTTCGAACTTCCAAACGCTTCCAAACATGATTCGTTCCTACTTCGGTCTCACCCAAGACCCGTTCGCACTGCGCGATATCCAGCTGCTGTCACACCAGCAGGAAATCCACGACACGCTTCGCGTTCACAGCCAACAAGGAGGTCTATGTCTGATTGTCGGGCGTCCCGGCACCGGTAAATCCGTCATCAAGGAATCGCTGCGAAAACTACCGGACAAAGATTACCTGGTCGCTTGCGTCGCTCGCACGCTGCACACCTACACCAACACGGTAAAAATCCTCTGCGAAGCCTTCAAAATTGAATTCGAAAGTTCGGCCTTCAAATGTGAACGCAAGCTGATCGAACAGGCACTCACGCTCAATCGCAGCGGCAAGATGCTGGTCACGGTGATCGACGACGCGCACTTGATGGACATGGAAAACCTTCGCAAGCTGCGGTTGATGCTGGAAGATTTTCCAAAGAACCACAACTTGATCCTGATCGGCCAAGTCGAACTATTAACCAACCTAGATCTGGCGGTCAATCAAGACATCAAGAGCCGCGTGACCTATTCGGTCATCACCAAACGTCTGCATGACGACGCGATGCGCGACTTTATCGAACGTCAACTCGACGCGATCGGACTGGGTCATAACACGTTCACGGCCGGGGCGATGGAGTTGATCATTCGCACCGCCGACGGCGTCTTGCGTCGTTGTCGCAATCTGTGCCTGGCGTCGATGCTGGAAGCGGTCCGCGCGTCCGCTGGCAGAGAGATCGACATCGACCTGGTCAATCGCGTGTTAATGCAACCGCACTGGCAAAAAGAAGTCGACCTGACGGACTTTTGAAAATTCCCCTGATGTCTCTTTACACTTACCCGAGGAATCTTATGATCACGAGGGAATTACTGCGAGCGATTCGTAATGACTTACCGATGAAGTTGACGTTGACTCGGCTGGGCCATCATGGTCCGAGATCGAAAGAGTTCGAAGGCTATTTTCGATTTCAGTGTCCGCACTGTGACGAACTTCGCGCGACGGTGAATCCGAAGAACAACTTGGCACATTGTTTTAGTTGCGGCCAGAACACGAACAATATCGACTTGCTGATGCTGCTTGGTCACGACTTCGTTCCGGCCGTCACGATCCTCCGGAATTGGCTGGAACAATACCGCCGCGACCTCGGCCAAGAGAAAGCATCGGTCGACTCCGATTCGCCCGCAACCGTCGCCAGCTAACACCTCAGCATCGCGCGGTAACAGACACGCCACCCATGCGACCGCTTCCCCGAAACGGTCGCATTTTTCATGCGCTGATGTATACATCCGTCCGGCAGCATCCACGCCGCCCCACAACAATGAACTACGCTGCGCGAACCGACCAAAGGTTCAACAATAACTCGGCCACCGCTGATGGGAGGCTTCTCCAATCTTCACAACAACTCGGCCGCGCACCCCTCAGAGGAACCGAAAATCTCTACCGTCTCAATTCGGCCAAAAATGCAATATCAATTCGGCCGGTAACAACTACTCTACCAATTCGGCTCCTGACCCTTTTTCTCACAACAACGTAAGCGTTCTATCTGCCCGTCCGATGCCCACTTTGCCGAGGCATTTAGCGACGGGGATTACCACAAGAGGTCCAGGTCGCCGTCGCCGGTTCTCTGGGCGTACTCCAAGTGGTCGCACAAGTCGGCGACCGCTTCTACGTCGTTGCCCGCTTTGCCTTTGACGCACGAGTGGTTCAGGTCGCCGATCAGCCACTGCAACTCCACACGCGTCATCCCCACGCGGCGAATCAGCTGACCCTTTGGCCAGCGACGCAATGACGCTTCCAAGCGACCGGACACGAAGCCATGCTTCAGGATCAAGTCGCGGTGTTCCCGTGTTAATTGGATTCGCTCGGTCAGCTCTGCCATCATGCCACCTTCGTTTCGCGCCGACGCACGCGACGCTGCTGAGTCGTCAGTCGACGAGACTCCTTTTCCGCATCGCGATACACCCGGATCGATTCCGGATGCGAAGCTCGCCAGACGTCCGGAAGCAGCGTTTCGTAATCTTCGCAGCCTCCAGCCAACTTACGCAGGCAGTCATCCACGTAGGCCCATACGTCCAGATGATGACGAGCCGCTGATGACACCACACTGTACATCAAAGCGGCAACTTCGCCGCCGCGATGTGATCCCACAAACATCCAATTCTTTCGACCGATCGTCAGACGACGAAGCTCGCTTTCGGTTTCGTTATTGTCGAACGGAATCGCACCGTCGCACAGATACACCGATAGCTCGTCCCACTGGTTGAGCGCATAGCGAACCGCCTTGCCGAGCTTGCTCTTGGGAAGCACACGGAGATCATCGTTCTTCTCCATCAGCCAATCGCGAAGCTCCCGCATGATCGGGACCGATTCCTGCTGCCTTAGCTCAAGGCGAGCATCGGCCGAGAACATCCTCGCGCGATCTTCGATATCGTAGAGCCCCCGGTACATCGATAGCGCCCGCGCAGCGGCCACCGGATCATTGGGCTTCGCTTCAACGAATTTGCGACGCGCATGCGCATTGCAACACGCGGCAAAGATCTGATCTTCTTTTCCGAGATAAACTCCGTTGTTCACACCATACGCATCGACCACCGCGTGGCCGTGAAAGTCTTTCAAAAAAACTGCCGGGCCTTCACGACCGCGGCTGTCGGTGAAGTCGAACACGTTGTACGGATGATCGTCACGTCCGCGATAAAGCCAAAAACGTGCGGTCCGCATTTTCCCTGGAAGGCTGGCATCTTGCAGGCGATCGGATGTGTCATCCACTCCGATCACCGGCCCAGAGACGATTCGTGAACTCATCAGGGCAACCAGCGGGGCGAAGAGCGGCGAAGTATTGGCCAGCATCCCGAACTGAGTGTTTCGCGGGATCATCAGCCCCGCACGGGCGAAGATGTCCTCGCCGCGATACAGCGGCAAGTGATCGGCGAACTTGTTGGTGATGATTTGAGTGTAAACACCGAATCCGTAATCGCTGCCGGGCACCGGTGTGGTTGGTCCGCCGGGTTCTTCGCCTGCGGGGACCTGGGCGATCGAGTCTTTGCACTTGCCGCAGGCTCGCTTGTGGCGACGAATTTCCCAAACGAATAGCTCGGCGGGAATCAAGTCCAGTCGCTCGGTGATATCCGTACCGATGATCGGCATCTCTTCACCGCAGCACGAACACGTTCGTTCCTTGGGAGAAACATCCGCCTCGATGATTTCACGGCGAAGATGCTGTGGCAGCTTTTCAGACTTCTTCTTGCGGCGCCTGCGCCCGGGAGGCTTTGGCGGATCAGGTTCGTCCGCTTGCTCTTCTCCATTCTGCTCACCAACATCGAACAGGTGCAGTTGCGATTTGTCTGGGACGTGCCGCTCAGAAGATCTGCCAAAGAGTTTTTTGCGATAGAGGTTCAGTTCTTCACGAAGCTGCTCAATGGTTTGCTGTTGCTGCTGAACCGTTTCGGCAAGCTCTGCGTTGAACCTCAACACGCTGTCGAGGTCATGCAGTGAGTCGTCTTTTTTCTCTGCCGCGGCCATGCAAGATGTTTTAGCGCGGGGAACAAAAAGCGCAAGGCTTTTTGGGGCCTTGCGTCGATGTTTTTCAAAGTTGTTTCTAGGTTCGCTTAAGCGGCTTGAGGTGCGTCGATCGAATAGCGTTTTCGACGCACCGTTCCTTCGATCTGCACGCCACGCAGCATCATGACGAGTTCGGCCGAATCGATCTCCAGCTGACCATCGTGACTTCGCGTGAGCTTTTCAAACGTCCCCCGCTCAAGTCGCTTTGCCCAGATGGCAAGTCCATCTTTGTCCCACGCAAGGATCTTGACGTAGTCGCGACGCCGATTGAAGAACACGAACAAATGGCCATCGAACAGATCCACTTTGAAATGTTCCTTGATGATTCCCGAGAGTCCGCAAAATCCCTTTCGCATGTCGGTAGCTTCGGTGTAAACAAAAATCCTGGTCGATGGTGCTGGGGTGATCACGAGGTCACCTCGTCGGACGTCGTTGCCAGTACGATCGCCTCGATCAGATCGCGCTGCTGAGCGCGGCTTGCGTCGCCTGGCAGTTTGACGATTGCACCGCCGGGTAAGGCGATCTCAGCGATCAAGTCGGCGTGAGACTCTCCGACGGTGCAGGCATGTTCGATGCGGATGAACGCCGGCGTTTGCGGGCGGTAAGCGGCCTGTAACTTGCGCCGCCACTGATAGAACGAGGCGGTGGAGTAGCCTTCGGTTCGGCAGAACTCGGCAATGGTCAGCTCGGAACGCTCGAAGCGATCAAGTCGCTCCTTCCAATCGCGAGCCAGCTGAGGGTCAGGTGAACGTGACACTGGGTATCTCCGAAACGTGGAAAGAAACCCACCACCCTACCGCCACCGTCAACACGGGTAGATAGAACGCTTACCACCCCTCAACAGAACCAAAAATCACTACCGTCTCAATTCGGGTAAAAATGCGATACTAACGAAGCCGGTAACAGTTCATTCCGACCCGCAAAAAAAAGACGGTCGGAACCGGTTAAGTTTCGGCACCGTCCCGAGGGCGTCCTCTCTCCACTGAGCTGAGATCTACGATAAATGCATCGATCAACTCTGTTCGGTGTGACCCGATCAGTTCGCAACGCTCGCCGATAAGAAGCACAGACATGATATGCATCGGTAGCCAATTCTCTAGGAAGTCCTTGTTATGCTTTGGAGGTTTGCGTCGCAGGTGCGCCTTGATAGCCACAGTAGCAGAAGCGGCAAAACTTGCTTGATCCTCATCACGCAATGCACATGCCATCGCATATAAATTTTTTACAGGAAACGAATTTACGCGAGACAATCCTCGATCAATTCGTGAAACTCTGGTCATGTCACGAT
Source organism: Planctomycetales bacterium (assembly GCA_020426665.1). Classification (GTDB taxonomy): domain Bacteria; phylum Planctomycetota; class Planctomycetia; order Pirellulales; family Pirellulaceae; genus Stieleria. Next base: position 3,362 of record JAGQPO010000093.1, on the reverse strand, counting down.
TGCAATACCAAATCGCGAGCAGTTTATAGACTTGCTGCACGCCATCATCGATCAAAGGAGAGCAATCATCAGGCTTCAATCTCTCGTCGATGTAGCTGCAAAGTCTACCAAATGACTTTAAGTCGTCGACTGCCAGTGAAAGAAAAACGCTCATCCAAAACGGAAGGAACCAGCCTCGTTCCATTTTCTTGTCGGATTCGAAATACGAAAGCGAATCTTTCACGGCATCAGTTGCAACTCCTGCCGCATATGTTGCTCCCACAAAACCCAGATGGGCAAGGCACACGAGTTCCTTGGCAGTGTTAAGTTCAAGATCGATCCATAAATCGGGCCCAGCTTCCTTCCTTCTAGCTTCAACTAAACCAGATGGATCTGTGGTGAGTTGAATCCCAATCATTTCAATCAAATTCATCGCTGACTATGAACCTCTTGGCCAAGACATCCGAGTGGTACCATACGTGTATTTCTTAAGCGTAAACTTCAGTTCCCACGTTTTGCGATCATGCCTCGCACGGACAATCGCTGCAAGCATCGGTTCGGACGATTGAGCTGCTCTTTTTAGCTCGGCTTTGTCATCGCCTGTACCGGTGCGAATTCCGTAGTCAATCCATTTCTTGATCCAAGGTGCAGACATTTCCCTAAGCCTGCCACGGCCCTTGAGTCGGCTATTCCCGCCTTTTGCTTCGACAATCGCCCAGAATCCACCATCTTTATGCCGTCGAAGTTGGTCGATTCCGTGGCTTCCTTGTCGAGCAACAACACTTGACAACTTAAGGCCTGCAGAACTGGCAGCGAGCGATGCAGCAAATTCACCGATGAACTCTTGCATATTGATTCGACCTTGGCGACCACCAAATTTCTCTGCCAAGCTAACAAATAGCCTGAACTTCTTCGCTATTCTAGACGGAATCTTAATTGGAATTGGGCCGATAGTAACATCCGGAACCCACGAAAGAGCATTGAAGGTGTTTTGCAAGTCGTCTTTCTCTTTGTCCGTCAGCTCGAACAAGTTTGCTGCGTCATCAAATAGGTCTAGTGTATCGTTCAGATTTTGCAGCAGATTATTGATCTTCGTTAAGATTTTGTTGAGTCGCCGCATATGGTTCACCGTTGTTGAGCGTGCCTTCAAAGTCGCTCCCTGATTAAGTCCCCTCATGTTTTGCTGAACATCCGTGGCAGCAACTAATCCACCGATTGAGAAATCTGCCATTTCGCCTTTAGGATCCGCGCCTCCAATCGGATCCGCATGCACGTACGCGTACTTATGTAGCGTTTGCGGGTCTTGCATGTTGCCCGCGAAGGGATCCAGCCGATTGAAGCGACCGTTGGCCGGGTTGTAGAAGCGTGCTCGCAGATATTGTTGTGCGGCCTTCGCGTCGAAGTGTTCGCCGGAGTAGCCGAGGGAACATAGCCGTGAAGAGATCGCTACGCTGACAGCGTACGAATCGTGGACGGCGAGCATTTCGCCGTAGGGGGCGAAGGTGAAGACTTGGGCGATGTTGGCGGCGGTCGCGGCTAGGTCGTAAATGACTCGCACACTACCGTGCCCGTCGTGGCCGAAGATAAGTAGCGAGTTGCTAGTGGTGAGTCCTGAGGATTTGCGTTCTACGACTCGCTGTGCGATCTCATCGTGACCGAAGGTGTAATCGAGCGAAAACCGTCGACCTTCGTAGATGGACTCGTTTTTGAGCCGCGATTTGCCGTGCGAAAGAGAGGCACGATGAGAGAGAACTGACTACGACGAACTTTTGAATCGCCGTAACCGGTTTTGGGGGTCACGCGCAGTGACGCGCGGCGAAGCGTTGCTGATTAACCACGCTTCCCAAAACGCAATCTCAGTTCAGAGACAATTTGGCGAAGTGACTCCAGATCGTGATCGGCAAGATCTGACTCGTCTACCACGGGATCACCTACGACTTCTTGCAGAGTCTGAATGCGCCCGATCAGCTTTCCCCGTTCCGCGCCCTTCGCCTCGGCGTCTTTGATTTCCGAAAAGCGGTCCTTTGCCTCTTTGGCTCGGTCGTCGTAGATCAGACGTAGTTCAGGGCTTTTGGCGATCATTTCCAGGATCTCCGTCGCTTTGTAAAAGGCCGCATCGGGAAGCAGTAGTCGCAGTTCGTCCGGTTCTCGATTTTGGGATTCCGTCAAAAAGTACACCCAACGCTCGAAAGCGTTGGCATCCGCGAGATCTGCGACATCCAAATGATACTTTGATAATTGGATCAGGTGTAGCTGAATTTGGTCACCGAAGGTCAGTGAATGGGCGGCGTCGTGTAGGGCGAACCGGAGATGGCCGAATTCGACTTCCTTGAATAGCGGATCGGTCAGAAAGCAGATGCTGATCGCAGGCCGGAGCTGCCCATACGTCGTTCCTTCGTTCATTTGCCGTGTGAAAAGCTCGGCCGTGTAAAACACCAGACGATTACGGAGTTCGCCTGGGATGGTGGTTTGCACCTCGATCACATACCAAGCCCCAGACGAATCTCTCGCTTTGACGTCGACAATCGACAGCTTGTCCTCTTCGAACATTTTGTCGTTGTACGGGTTGAGGATTTCCACCTCCTCGATCGGGTGCTCCGGCTGGAGCACCGCATTGAGCATGTGAATCAGCAGGTCCGTATTCTCAAGACTTCCAAAAAGAAGCTTGAACACGAAGTCGACAGTTGGGCGGATTCCAAGCGGCATTTCGCGAATCTCAACAAAGCGTGGAGTGTTGACGTCGATAGATTCGCGAATCGACGAATCGATGTCTAGATGATCGATGCGTCAACCTTCCGAATCTTTTGGCGGTTTCGGGCGTTTGCCGCCCGTTGGATGCGTTTGGTTGTGAATGTCTTTCAACCTCCCCAGGGTCATGTGGGTGTAGATTTGCGTGGTGCTGAGGTGCTCGTGGCCGAGGTAGGATTGCAAGACGCGGATGTCGGCGCCGTTCTCGGCCATTTGCGTGGCCGCGGTGTGACGCAGTAGATGGCAGGCGCCGGTCTTGGTGATGCCGGCGGACTCTTTCAGGTCGGCGACGATGGCGGTGATTGACTGGCGGACCAACGCGCGGCCTCGGATCCCTAGGAACAAGGCGGTTCCGGCGCGGTTTTTGTCGAATTTGGGACGGACATTGCTGACGTAGTTGTCGAGCCACTTCATGGCGGCGTTGCTGATCGGCGCCAGGCGGGCTTTGTCGCCCTTGCCGTGGCGGATCACCAGCAAGCCTCGATCGCGGTCGATGTCGCTGAGCGTCAGCGCGGCTAATTCGCTGACTCGAATCGCCGTTGAATAGATGACTTCCAAGATGGCGCGGTTGCGGATGCCCAGCGGTGTGTTGATATCCGGTAGCGATAAGATCGATTCGACTTCGTCCAGGTTGA
>JAGQPO010000092.1 GCA_020426665.1 Planctomycetales bacterium | reverse complement strand
ACGAGTTCCGCTACCCGAAAATCAAACGGCAACGAAGCACCGGCCCCACTCTAACGGATGGCGCGGACGTGTCGACTTTACCAGCTCACGACTCTCGATTGATTTGCAAGCATTTAAATCTCCGATCTAAGGACACAGACTGTTTCCTTCCCCTCCTCGGAGACACCTTGCGATGTGGCGTGCATTTTTCATCGCTCTAGGCATCATGGCGATCATCATCGGCCTGGAGTCGTTGCTGATCGACAGCGCGAACTTCTACTCATCGCGTGGTTCCACGCCCAAAGAGTTCCTAAATCCGGGCAGCATTACCGGCCAGACGACCATCACTTGGGAACCCAAAGAATGGTTCCCTTGGCTGGTGCTAAGTGTTGGTGCGTTGATTGTGATTTACTCGTTCACGCTGCCCCAACGATTCAAAGCCTCTGCCGGTTGATCGGCCGCCAAACGCAGCCGCACTGGCGGATCAGGACCTTCGGGGCATGTAACGGCGATTAGTTTTCCTTAGTGCCCCGTCCAGTGCGATGCAACGTTGGGTGTCTTGACGGTCCATAGCGACCCGCTTAATCTCGCATTAGCAAAGCCCGAATTGCCCGGGCTCATATCATAAGATTTTCTAATGCTGGTTTGAGTTTGCACCTACGAACTCTCGAAATTTTCTGCGATGTCGCGCGGCTGCGCAGCTTCTCCAAAGCTGCGGATGGTCGCGGCGTGACTCAAAGTGCAGCCAGCCAGGCGATTCAGCATTTGGAGGAATCGTTGGGCGTGAAGTTGATCGATCGATCAACGCGTCCGTTATCCATGACGATTGCCGGCAAAGACTTTTACGCCGGGCTGAAGGAGATTTTGGCAGACTATCACCGGTTGGAAGAACGGGTGATTTCAACCGGAGGCGGACGACAAGGACCGATCCAGATCGCGGCGATCTATTCGGTCGGGCTCAGTTACATGCCTGAAGCAAAAGAGGAATTTGCGCGTTTGCACCCGGGTGTCGACGTCCGAATCACCTACGGACAAAACGAGGCGGTCATCGAAAACGTCATCAATGGCAACGCCGAGATCGGCTTGGTCAGTTTCCCAAAGTCGACCAAGCAAATCATTGCGGTGCCATGGCAGAAGGAACCGGTTCGGTTGGTATGTGCCGCCGGGCATCCGCTGGCTAATCAAACCGAAGCGGAGTTATCGGATTTAGACTCGCTGGAGATGGTCGGCTTTGACCGCAGTCTGGAGCTACGTCGGATGATCGACGCGCAACTGAAGCGGTCTGGAATCCGAGTCGATTTTCGGAACGAGTTCGACAATGCGGATTCAATCGTTCGCGCGATTCAGGCCAATGACGGAGCCGGTTTTTTGCCCGAGGCGGCGGTGCGTCGTGAAACGGCCGCCGGAGCTCTCCGGGTGGTTGCGTGCCGCGCGTTAAAGATGACGCGTCCTTTAGGAATCATCTTCAGACGTTCCGGTCGACCGAGCCGCGCCGCGTCTGAATTCGGCTCTCTTTTGCTTGGACGTCCCTTGGAGCCGGACCGCGAAAAACGTGACAGCGGCAATCATGCCAAGTCTCTTTCACAGAGCGCCCCGATCAACCCCAGTACGTCGGTCGTCGCCTAGGCACCCGACCGCCCTCTTCTTCTCTGCCACATAACTGAATTCTCTAGACCGATGACATCAACGAACGAAATCGAGATGCGAGATCCGCTGATTCACCTTCCCGAAGCACAGGGATTGTACAACCCCGAGCACGAAAAAGATTCGTGTGGTGTCGGGTTTATCGCACACATCAAAGGTGTTCCCAGTCACCAAAACGTGAAGGACGCCGACGAAATCTTGCGCGCTATGGACCATCGCGGCGCCTGTGGATGCGAACCGAATACGGGCGACGGTTGCGGGATGATGTGTGGTCTGCCACATAAGTTCCTTGCCAAAGTAGCCAAGCATGACTTAGGTGTTGATCTGCCGGAACCAGGTCGATTCAGTGCCGGCTTGGTCTTTTTTCCCCAGGACAAAGACGAACGAGCCGAATGCAAAGCAACGATCGAGAAATTGATCGCCGAGCGCGGTCAAGTCTTTTTCGGTTGGCGTGATGTCCACCAGGCAACGGACATTGCCGACGTCGGACCGACCGCCCGCGCGGCTGAACCGGTGATTGAACAACTGTTTGTCGGTGCAGCCGAGGGATTGGAGGGTGAAGAGTTTGAACGCGAGTTGTACGTGATTCGCAAGCGTGCGAGCCATTTATTACGCGGCGGAAAAAAGCTGAAGCAGGCTTTGATGTTCTACATCTGTTCGCTCAGCACCAAAGTGATCATCTACAAGGGCATGCTGACGCCGGCCCAATTGGTGCCGTATTTCCCCGATCTTCAAGACCCGGATTTCGAAACTCACCTGGCGATGGTGCACAGTCGGTTTTCGACCAACACGTTCCCCAGTTGGGACCGCGCCCAACCGTTGCGTTTTATGAGCCACAACGGCGAAATCAACACGCTACGCGGTAACAGCAATTGGATGAAAGCCCGTCAAGGCGTTGCCGAAAGCAAGTTTTTTGGCGACGAACTTCAACAACTCTTTCCGGTCATCGAACCCGACTGCAGTGACTCCGGGACGTTCGATAACGTACTGGAATTCTTGTTGATGAATGGGCGTACGCTGCAGGAAGCCATCATGATGATGGTGCCCGAAGCGTGGCAGAAACACGATTCGATGAGTGAAGACAAGCGGGCGTTTTACGAGTACTTTTCGTGCCTGATGGAACCGTGGGACGGACCGGCATCGATCGCGTTTACCGACGGAAAATACATCGGCGCGACATTGGACCGAAACGGATTGCGCCCCAGCCGCTACTACGTCACTCATGACGATCGCGTCATCATGGCCAGCGAAGTGGGCGTGTTACCAGTCGATCCAGCGATCGTCAAAGAGAAGGGACGTTTGCAACCGGGCAAAATGTTTTTGATCGACTTCAAACAGGGCCGTCTGATTCCCGACGACGAATTGAAGACTGCTTTCGCCAAGGCAATGCCCTACGGGGACTGGTTGCGCAAAGAGCGAATTCGGCTCGCCGACTTGCACCCCGAAGTGGAAGGGCACGGGTTCGACAGCGACACGCTGCTGCACCGAATGCAGGCGTTCGGATACACCAGCGAGACGATGAATTTCATGCTGCGTCCGCTGGTGCGAGACCTTCGCGACCCGGTCGGATCGATGGGCAATGACAGCGCGTTGGCTTGTCTGAGCGACAAGCCCCGCATGATCTATGACTATTTCAAACAGTTGTTCGCCCAGGTCACGAACCCCGCCATCGATTCGATTCGCGAAGAAGTGATCATGTCGTTGGAATGTTACATCGGTCCCGAACAAAACATTTTGGATGCGACGCCGGCGCACTGTCACCGCTTGCTGGTCGATCATCCGATTTTGACCAACGAAGAACTTGCGGCGCTTTCGCACATTAACTACGAAGGCTGGCACAGCCGCGTGATCGACATCACGTTTGATCGCTGTGCCGGCAAAGCCGGATTGCAGGCGACGTTGGATCGCATCTCGGCCGAGGCAGAGGCCGCAGCCGACGAGGGAATTCAATTGGTGATCTTGTCGGACCGCAACATCGGTCCCGACCGAATTCCCGTCAGTACTTTGTTGGCCACCGGTGCGGTGCATCATCACTTAATTAAGCAAGCCAAACGAACCCGCATTGGTCTGGTCGTTGAAACTGGTGAAGCCCGCGAGGTACACCATCATTGTCTGTTGATCGGATACGGTGCCGACGCGATCAATCCGTACCTGGCGTTCGAATCGCTTTGGCAGGCCCGGCGCGACGCTTTACTGGATCCGTCCATGGACGATGACAAGATCGTTTCGGCATACCGAAAGGGTGTCGCCAAGGGAATGCTGAAGGTAATGGCCAAAATGGGCATCAGTACCCTGCAAAGCTACAAGGGCGCCCA
>JAGQPO010000091.1 GCA_020426665.1 Planctomycetales bacterium | reverse complement strand
GAAATCGACACTTGTCGACGGACAGGAAGTCTGTCGTACCCAAAAATCAAAGGTTGACAAAGCACTGGGAAGTTCGGATCGCCCGGATTGGCGGTTCGATAACTCCGCCGGCTTCCGTTTGCCGCTGAAGTCGGTGACGTTGCGTCTAATTGCAAGCTACGGTTGTTCAGTGGTTTTTCATAGCACGATTAGGGGGCCTCATGAATCTCACCCATTGGCATGGCCGATTGATGTTGCGGCGTCCACGTAGCGAGTGGGCTGACGCAACCGTAATGCTTGGCGGCGGAGGTGCGCGCGGGCTGGCGCATTTGGGCGCAATGCGGGCGATCGGCCATTCCGGCATCGGAGTCGGACGCATGGTCGGCGTCAGCATGGGAGCGTTGATGGCTGCTCTGTGCGCAGTTGAACGCGACGTTGAACGGGCTGAAACGCTCGCTCGAGACTTTTTGGAATCCGATCGGTATCGAACTCTGCAGCAACGGGTTGTCGGGGCCGCAGCTGGCGCATCAGGCCGCGACGAGTCCAATGCGCGATGGCTGAGACGCTGGACCAGACTCTTTTGGGCACAAAAAGCGATCGGGCGCGCCGCTCGAACCGAATCACTGTTGCCAAGCACCCTGTTGGAAGCGATCACCGATGAGTTGCTTCCGGACATTGCGATCGAGGACTTGCGGACTCCACTGCATTTGATCGCCGTTGATTTGAGGACCGGCGAGCGGTTGATTTTGGACAGAGGACCACTCCGCAAAGCAGTTGTCGCCTCGATGTCGATTCCAGGTGTGTTTCCGGCGGTCGAAATTGATGGACGGCGTTTGAGCGACGTCGGAGTCTATGACGCCGTGCCATGTGATCTGGCAGAACAGGTGATGAACGGCGTCGGAGAACTGATCGTGATTGACGTCAGTCCAACCGAGTCAGCGCATGCGGAGTGTAAGACAGCACTGCAGTCCGTGATGCGATTTCAGGAATTGGCCGAAGAGCGGATCCGACAACAACAATTGAAGCTGGCCGATTTGGTCGTGCGTCCGCAATTGGGAAAAGTCGCCTGGTTTGATTTTACGAATCCGGACCCTTTGATTCAGGCCGGATATGAGGCGGCCGCCGGTGCGCTTGCCGCCGTCGAGTGATCGGGAGCCGAGGCTTCGCGGTTCAAAAGATGGCGGGGCTTAAAAATACGGTGCCGAGAGTCAGCGATTTGTTGATGAAGCTCCGTGTACAGATGACAATTCGGCGCTTTGCGCTGATCGCCGCATCACGTAGTCGAGTCTCTCCGAGACTCGAGAAATCCGCCAGCATCAGCCTCTGAGAGGCTGACCTACGTGGTGTCGATCCGCGAACAGTAGCGACAATTCGGATGTTTCGGATGCCCCGTCGGCGCACCGGTAAGTGGTCGAGAACCGGATGCAACGAAGATGTTGGTAGGGAGATTTGCAGGAGTGTCGAGGATTCCAGACGTAGTGGAAGTCGTCAAGACTTTCGCCGAGTCCTGTATTCCAGTCAAAACTCTTGATCAGTTCCGCTACCCAAAAGCCGAGTTGGAGCGAAGCGATACTGATAAGACACAAAAAACAGGCTGGGTAATCTGGGTGGTTCGGTGTCTCCGTGCGGGCGAAAATCTCACTTTTCGCCACCCAGGACGGGCGAGCAGGTGTTGATCGACTGGGCTAAATGGGTGATATTCCCCGGCAGACTACCTGGGCCCAGTCTCCTTATCACCATCTTGGATGGAGCCAATGTTTGTAAGAATTCTTCAGTGCGTGAGCTTGGCGGTATGTTTCTTTATTGCTTCACACGCACATGCTGGATTGATTATCACGGAGGTGATGTTTAATCCTATTCCGAATCCTGACCTACTGAATCCTGGCCCAGCTGATACCGAGTGGATCGAGCTGTACAACACCGGTCCAGGAAGCGTCGATCTAAGCAACTATGCACTAGTCGATGGCGAAGATGTTTCGTTCGGAATCCTATCAGGCACGTTGGCGGCAAACGAAGCAATCGTGCTCTACGATAGCTACTTTGCGCTGACGAATCCTACGGATCCGACTCCCATTTATGACTTCAGTCGTTTTTCATCAAAGTGGGGGCTCACGTCAGCGGTCAAGACCTTGGCTCTATTCGATTGGCAATTGATGGCACTAGACCTTAACCCGACAAAATCGAAAACGTTGAGATTGATCGAGCTGAATCCCTTGCTCTCAGAAGTTGTCTCATTGGTGCGTTTTGATAACTACGATCCAGGTAGTTGGCCGGACCCGGTTTCTGGGCACAGTATGTATTTGACGGACCCGACAGACCCATCGCCTGAAAACTGGTTAACGACCGACCCTTTAAGCATTGGGGATAATGAAATCGGCGAATATGGTTCACCCGGATTTGTTGACTTTTCGACATCCATCTTGAGCGCGCCTGAGCCAAGTTCCATTGTGGTTTTTGCGTGTATTACCGGCACAGTAGCGTTCGGTCGGCCAAAACGCCAATCGGTCTAAGAGTGTTAGAAATTGACGGACGTTGAAATCTTAAATTGGCCATGTCAGTGGCCAGAGGTGCAGGACGCTTCGATCGTTCGGCTTGCTGGGCATCATCCCGCTTGGCTGAACGCTTTGATGCAAGGACTGGGACACCAAATCCATGTACTAAAAGCGACGGAGTCGCAGAGTTGTGTCGGCGTTCTGCCGTTGGCTTTCGTACGCGGCCCGATCTTTGGCAAGTTTTTGGTCAGCCTGCCGTATTTGAACACCGGCGGTGTTTGGGCTCGTGATGATCAAGTTGCCAGGCAATTGATTGATGCCGCGTGTGACTTGGCCGACAAGTTGGATGTCAAGCACTTGGAGCTGCGGCATGAGCAACCGGTCGATCA
>JAGQPO010000090.1 GCA_020426665.1 Planctomycetales bacterium | reverse complement strand
TCCGCTACGTTCCCAACCCTAAAAATTAATCTGGAAAAAGCACTCGCCCCGCGATGTTTCCTGGCGATGAAGTATCTTTCATGCGTCGGCGAGTTGGTCTGTTTTCCTCGCAACGACGGTATGGCATTGGTAGGCGACGATGCTTCGATCATGCATCCGAACGTGCCAAGGAAAGTTGTCTTCGGCCGCCAATTCCAGATTTGGGATGCTTTGGGGTTGTCCCGGCGTCAATAGTCGACGCAGCACTGGTTCACTTTCACCGGCGTCGGGACCGCGTTGCGAATGTCCGCCGAACCAGCCTTCCATCGCGGTCACTGCGACAGACCAATCGTACGGGCATGCAATCACCGCCGAGGCGCCGGGTCTTAAGACGGATGCGGTCGACGCCAAGAATTCGAGCGGCGAGTGAACGCAATCCAACAGGTTCATGCTGACTGCGCCGCCGATTCGGTTACTGCCTATCGGCAGTGCGGTTGCATCACATGCCCAGAAATCAACGTTTGCACTGTTGCGGAAGGAGACTGGGAATTCGCGTCGGTCGTAGACGACACCGACGCGCCGGCGAGGATAACAGACGCTGCCGTCGCGTAGCACTTTGCCGGCAAGGCGTAACATCGGGAAATTCAGATCGATTCCCAGCACCGGCTGGTCGAATCGTTGCGCGAGCGCAAACGAACTTCGCCCGACGGAACATCCGATGTCCAGGATCGGTCCTGAATCAAAGCCCGAAACGTCGGCCATGGCCAGGCCTTGTTCCAAGACGCGTTCCATCGAACCGGGGCCGAGATCGCTGGATGGTTCCATCGGATCCAGGTCGCCGTAGTGATCCCATGTGTACGAACTGAGTTGTTGGCGCACCGCATCGAAGCTAGAACCGGGACCACAGCAATCGCCCAACACGCTTTCGATCATTGCACCAAGGTCGCTTCGAAGGCAGACTTGGAACGCGTTGTCGGTCAGGTACCGACGGATGTCGGCGATGATCAGCGGAATGCCGTCGATGATCGGGTATTCGCGTTGGCAACTGATGTTGCTGCAATGGAGCAAGCCTTCGATGATCTGGTCGTCGCGTTCCTTGTCGATGTGAGCAAGATCCAGAAAGTGGAAAGCACTCGGTTCGGTCCGACAGACGGGGCAAACCGGACGAAACAGTTCGAAATGCTGGCGTCGCACCAGGCCTTAGCCTCCGATCAGAACAGTCGGGCAACCTGGCGGCAGGATCTTGCCAACCGGACTGGGGATCGGAGCGACACAGCTGGCGTGGGCCGTCATGTCGTTGATCCTGGCTGCCGGCATGCTTCCGATCAGCACGGTGGCCGAGCCTTTGGCGATCATGCCCGGACCGGCGGGCACACAGCCGGGTAACATGCAGGGCAGCGTTGTGTCGGTGGCCCGAGCCGCCGGCATGTTGCCAATCAAAACCGTGGGCTGGCCTTTGATGATCGCCAGTGGAAGCGCCGGATGGGGCGTTGGAGTGGGGACCGGTGCCGGCGGGTGAATCGGTGCGTGGCAATGTGGCGCGTCTTGCTTAACAAGATCGGTCATCCTTGCAGCAGGTTGGCCCATTATTCAACCGTGGTTGGGTGTGGATGTCGGCCGCAACGATCGGCGACCGCCGCGGTGGTAAAGCTCGAATGAATAACAATTCGTGATCACTGGAGGAAGTCTAGCTTGCTTCCACCCGCTTCGCCATCGCAGTCTGGGAACATGGCAAGACTCTGTAAGGTTTGCACGAAACCCGTACGACGTACTTCCAGTACGTCGATCCCGACGTTTTCCGACGGACTAGAAGTACGTCGTACCCCAAAATCAAGAATCGCCGACGCACTCGTCCGTTTCTTTCCTGGCGAGAACTTCAACGAGATGGAATCCGTGTGCGGTGGCGACAGGTCCGTAGAGGCTGCCGATTTCACCTTTTAAAAATACCGGTTCCAACTCTTGTGCCATGTGGCCGGGACCGAATTCGCCCAAGTGGCCTCCCTGGCGGGCCGTCGGACATTGGGAATAGGTGCGGGCGAGATCTTCGAAGTTGGCGCCGTCTTGCCATTTGTGCATGATTTCTTGTGCCAAATCGGACGAGGCAACTTGGATGTGACGAGCTTGAATCCGCAACACGATGATTGTCTTGGGTAGGAGAAAGGCTTAGCGTCCGGCAACGCAAAAAATGTTTGGACATGGAACACCCGAAATCATCGGCATGTTCATTGCCGCTTCGAAAGCCATGGCCATCGACGCGGCAACGGAAAGGTCACCCATGCTGGGAAGTCCTCCCAATTCCAATCCGCCCATTGCCGCCGCGGACCCCATAGGTGCTGCGATCGCAGCGGACAGTGCGGCGCCAAGTTGTCCGCTTGCCTCGGCGGTCACGGCCAGCTCGGCAGCCATCGACGCGGTTGCCTCCATCGCGGCTTCCATGCTGGCGGCGATCGATGCCGCGCCGGCTTGAAGTGCAGGCAGGCTCGCTTCGATCGCCGCGCCGCCGGTCGCTTGATTGATCAATCCGAGATCCGCCAGTCCGGCGGTGACACCACCCATTTCTTCGGCGGACATGGACAGCGGTGGGATTTCCAGACCTGCCGTTGCTTCGAGCGACGCGGCGAACGACGGAAGATCACCGGGCTGAAATCCAAGTGCGATTGCGGCATTGAGTGCGCGCGCCGCCAAGCCGAACGCAAACGCTGCTTCGGCGGAAAACGATGCGGCAATCGAACCCGATGCCGACAATGCGGCGGATGCTTCCAGCGCGGCGGCAAAACTCGCTTCCAGTGCGGCGGCCGCTCCTGGTGCCGACATGTCAATACCGAGTGACGACTGGATTGCCGCACTGATCGCTAACGACATCGGCAGCCCCCCCATCGATTCCATCGCGGGACCGAGCGCGGCGCCCAATTCGCCCAGGGCCGGCGCGGTGATGTTCAGCGATCCGGCGGCCAACGACAGGTCCATCGACGCACTGGGGGACGTCATTTCAATTCCCATCGCACCACCGACTTGCGCCATCGCCTCCATCGCCAGCACGCCCTCGAGCGAAAGAGCTGGGATTTCGGCACTCAGCATTGCTTCCAAAGCGCCCGATGCGGCCAAATCGGCCGTCGCATTGATCGCGGCCGCCACACTGGCCATCATCGCCAGATTGGCCGCTCCAGCAGGCAACGGCGGCACCTCGATCGACATCCCGCCGGCACCAATCGTTGCCGCCAGTTGAGCGACTTTGGGCATACAGATACAGAACATTGATCCGAAACTTCCGTGGATGGATGAAGGAGAACGATCACCCGTTGATGTTGCAATAACAATCGTATCAGATGCCGATCGTCAAATGTCAGGTATGGCAGTGTGGAATGCCGATCATTCGGCCGTGGCACCGCCGTCTGATTCTCATACGTTATGATTTTGGTTTGAAAATGTCGGAGCGTTCTTTGTCTCACGAAAACAATGCTTACCGTGTCGCCGAGGAATCCGGCAAATTCAATGTGAATGATCCGTCCGATCGGTCGATCTTGGCCTTTCGCGACGCGGCAAGTGCGGCGCATTATGCGGCCTTGTTAAACCAAGCGTATAAACAGGGATATCAGGCTGGTTACCGACACGCCAAAACGTCGGAACACTAAGTCTGGGAATTCGGTCACGCAATCCAATCCATCCGACCTCGGAGTGCCAACGTTGTCTAATTCGTTTCAATCCAATTTTCAATTCGGCAATCCCGGTTCTGCCCGTCCACTTGATCCGGAACAGCCGATGCGAATTCTGGTCATGGGAGATTTCTCCGGTGGTCGGGGCGCCGGCACGGCCGCCGAGCGGCGATTTCACCGAGTCGACATCGATAATTTCGACGAGTTTCTAGAAAAGATTTCACCGACGGCGACGGTACGATTGGGCGATCAATCGGATGCGACCATCGAAATCAAGATCGCGGATCTCGATGATTTTCATCCCGACAATCTTTACCGTGATGTACCGCTGTTTCACGAATTGCGTGAATTGCGAAAACGTTTGATGAACCCAGCGTCATTTCCCCAGGCGGTTGCCGAACTGACAGCGGCCTTGTCGATCGGTGCTGACGAACCGCAATCCGATCAAGATGGTTCGGGCAGTGCGGCGCAATCAGGCAGTGCGGCGCAATCAGTACGTGAAGCCGAACCCAGTGGCGATGGTAAAAGTTCGACCGAAAGCGATTCGGAAATGTTGGATCGAGTGTTGGGGCAATCGGCGAAAACGATCGACACGTCCACTCCTCGCGGTCCCCAAGTCGACATCCAAAGCTTAATCCACCAAATCGTCGCTCCCTATATTGAGCCTGCACCGGATCCGAGACAGGACGAGTACGTCGGACATGCCGACGCAGCGATCGCCGGACAGATGCGGGCGATTTTGCATGATCCGTCGTTCCAGTCACTGGAGTCGGCTTGGCGCGCGCTTCACTTCTTGGTTTCTCAGGTGACGATGTCGACCGAGGTCCAGGTCTTTGTCTGGGATGTGACCAAGTCAGAATTGCTTGATGCGGGTGAATCGGAGTCGGACCAATTGGAGGACTCGATTTTATTCCGCCGTCTGGTGACCGATCGCGAGCAAATTCCTTTTTCGCTGTTCGTGTCTGATGCAACATACGGTCATCAATTGAACGACTTGATTTTGATCAGCCGATTAGGAGCGATCGGTGCCCACTGCGGTGGTCCGTTTTTGGGCGGTGCTTCGGCACAACTAATGCGAGTCAAACATTGGACGGACGAGATACCGGTCGCCAAGATGGATGATTTGAGTGCACAAGAGGAGAATTGGCAGAGCGTTCGCACCGGCCCAGCAGCCCCGTGGATCGGTTTGGCAGGACCAAGGTTTTTGTTGCGGCTGCCGTACGGCGAATCAACCGGACAAGTCGACGCCTTTGATTTCAGTGAAATCGATGATCCCAACATTGACCACGAAGCACTGCTGTGGGGTAACCCGTCGTTCTTTGTTGCGACGTTGATCGCAACGTCGTTCTTGGAATCGGGGTCTTCGATGTCATTGGGAGACAACATTGAAATCGGTGACTTGCCCGCATTAACGTACAAGGAAGACGGCGAGGTACATCTGAAGGCCTGTGCCGAAGTCTTTCTGTCCGAACGTGTCGCCGAGCGGTTGTTGGATCAAGGTCTGATGCCGCTGATGAGTTTCAAGAACCGAAACGTCGTTCGCGTCTTGCGTTTGCAATCGGTTTCATCTCCGGCCGCATCGCTGTCCGGGTTGTGGTCGTAATCAATTAACGCATTTTCAGAAAAGACATGGAATGTCACCGGACACTGCGTGGCCGGTTCGGCCGAGGTCGGAAAGTTCGGCGACAGACCACAAGGATTTTGAAAACGCAGTGGTGATTTGTTCCGATTCGATTCTTGGTAGCGGAACCCGTCACGAGTTTCGTAGTGGAGTCGGGAATCGCCGAAAGTCTTGAAAGCAATCGTCCTCTAATAAGTTTATGTCGGCACTTGAAGAGATTAAGATTCCAATCTGTTGGCAGACTCCGCCGACGCAGATTCTTCACGCATTGGAGATTGCGGAACAGTTGCGAGAGTCTTTCGTGGCGGATTCGGGAATCAAGCGTATTCCGGCGTTGGCCAACAGCAACTACTACATCGCCTATCATGCGCTGAAGTACTTGATCGACCATGGGCTTGCCGGGGACCGATCCTTTTGCGAATGGGGAAGCGGCTTTGGGGTGGTGACCTGTATCGCCGCGATGTTGGGATATGAAGCGACAGGAATCGAAATTGAACCCGAACTCTGTCGTCGCGCGCGTTCGCTGGTCAAGAAAGTCGGCGTCAAAGCCGAATTCATTCAATCCAGCTATCGCGATGAAGCGGCGAGCGACGGTTCGGATGAACCGTCCCAAAGCCTTGCTCCTTTTCCGCTGGGTCGAGGCTGCAGCGGCGTGATTTACGTTTACCCTTGGCCGGCAGAGGAGGCGTACATCGAATCGCTGTTCGCGCGATCGGGATCAACGATCCTTGTCACCTACCATGGCGGGGCAACATTACGCGTTCGACGTCAACCGTCGGGTTCGCCGACTGGTTAAACGTCAGTTGATTCCCGGGCGTGAGTGTCCGTCGGACTTGATCTTTTCCAGTGCCGCAAGCATCTCTTTTAGCTTTGCAGGTTCGGCATCAACCAAGTTCTTCTTCTCTTCCGGGTCATCGGCCAGGTTGTACAACTCGTACTTTCCGGGCCCCTTTTCATAGGTCAGATGTTTCATCGGTTTGGCGTCTGCGTAGGACAGTACTTTCCAATCGCCGATTCGCAGCGCCAACGTCGGCCCTTTGTTTGGTTGTTGCAATAAATGGTCGCGACCTTTGGCGCCGGCCTGGCCCAACAGCGCCGGCAAGACGTTGAAACTGTCCGGGCAAGCGGTGCCCGAAAGTTTTTGATCAACCAGCGACGCAACGCTTGCGGCCAAATCGACTGTGCAAACGATCTCGTCAGAGGTGCCTGGTCTGATTTTCCCTGGCCAATAGGTAATGAACGGAGTGCGTGTTCCGCCTTCGTAGATGCTGTATTTTCCGCCGCGATAAATTCCCGACGGCGTGTGTTTGCCAAGCCGAGTGATTGCGCCGTCTTGGTAACCATCATCAAGCACGGGGCCGTTATCGCTGCAGAAGACTACCATAGTATTTTCGGTCAAGCCCAGCCGATCGAGAGTCTTGGTCAATTCACCGACACACCAGTCCAATTGCGCAATGGCGTCGCCGCGGAAGCCTAGCTTGGTTTTGCCTTGAAAACGTTCATGCGGCATTCGTGGCACGTGCAAGTCGTGGGATGCGAAGAACAGAAAGAACGGTTCGGACTTGTGTTTCTCGATAAACTCGACACTCTTTTCGACCCAGCGGTCGGCAAGGTCTTCGTCGCGCCAGCGTGCTTTCTGGCCGCCGGTGTAAAAACCGATTCGTCCGATCCCGTTGTGGACGGTGTTGTTGTGTCCATGGCTCCAATCCATTTTCAACGTCTTGCGAACTTCGGGATCGATTCCTTCTGGGTGGTCGGGGCCGGGCGACTTGTTGCCAACCCAAAGCGGATCAGCAGGATCCAGATTCACGACGCGATGGTTTTCCACGTAAACGCTCGGCACGCGATCGTTTGTCGTCGGTAGCAGGTAGCAGTAGTCAAACCCGATTTCCAACGGACCCGGTTTTAGCAAGCCGTTCCAATCCGGCGCATCGCCTTCGCCCAGACCAAGGTGCCACTTGCCGACGACGCCGGTCGCGTATCCGGATTTGTGCAAGATTGACGCGATGGTTTCGGTTCCCGGTTGCACCAGGCTGGTTGCATTGGGCGGGGCAATTCCGGCTCCCGGTTGGCGGAACGCGTACATGCCGGTCAAAAAGGAAAATCGTGTCGGCGTACAAGTCGATGCACTGCAATACCCTTGCGTGAACCGGAGGCCACCCTCGGCGAGCGCATCAATATTGGGTGTCGATAATTCGGTTGCCCCATAGCAGCTGAGGTCTCCGTATCCCAAATCGTCGGCCATGATGACAACGATGTTTGGTTTCTCGGCCGCGTGCAAACTGGCAATGGGAATCGCGGCACCCAGGGCGGCACTGACGGAAAGTAGTACGGCAAGACAAAATGGTCTTGAATTCGGTAGCATCGTATGGAATCCGTTTTCTGAATCTGGAACAGTTTTCGAATCCGAAAAGGCTACACCAGTCTACGACCAATTGCCATCGCTTTCCCCCACGGGCTTGATCGGCTGCGTCACTTCTTCCATGCCTGGCGAAGCACACGCAGGAAATTCCCGTGAAAGATCGCCTGGAGATCCGCTTCGCTGTAGCCTCGCCGGGCGAGAATTGTTTCCAAGTTTTGCATGTCCGCGATGGTGTCGATGTCACAGGGGCATTGTTCAGTGCCGAAACCGCCATCCAAATCGCTGCCGATCCCGCTATGGTTGGCATTGCCGGCGAGTTGGCAGACATGATCAATATGGTCGGCGATGTTCTCCAGCGTGATCTGCATCTCAGCGGGATGGGACTGATAACGCACAAATCCGGGGACCACCATCCAGACATCCAACGCAACGCCCAGAACCGAGTCCCGGTCAATCAGCGCTTTGATTTGGTCATCACTGTACTGGCGGGGATCATTAACGATTCCACGGCAATTCTGGTGGCTCGCCCAGATCGAACCCTGGAACATTTCCAAGGCTTCCCAAAAGCACTGGTCATTTAAATGCGTCATATCCAGGATCATTCCCAATTCATCTATTTTGCGAATCAGGTCGCGTCCGTGGCTCGGCAAGCCACCATGCACATCGTGTCCCATCGCATAACGTCCAACGCCGTAGTGCGACGGCCCGATCGCACGCAGCCCGTATTGCCAGGCGCGGTCCAGGTAATCAAGCGTCACGATTGAATCAGCACCTTCAAGTGACAGGATGTATCCGACCGGTTCGTTGCGCTCAGCCGCTGCGGTGGGATCCTGCCAACGTTGCAAGTGCGTTTCCAGACTCTCCAAATCGTTGATCTGAACCATCTCGCCTTGTTCTTCCATCTCGCGATACCAGGCGAGTTGGCCTTGAGTCATCGCCCAAGCCTGGGAAGGTGATTGCCAGTTCGCGACGAACGACCGAGGCTTCATGCATCCACCGATTTGTGTTGCAACACAAAGACCGATTCCGCCGCGGCGCATCTCGGGCAAAGAAACCACTCCCGCGGCCTGGCCCTTCATGTGGGCCGGCAATTCAAGTTCACTCGCACGGATCTCCGAAACCGTTTGCCGTAAGTCTCTGTTCCACTCGAGAGCGTTCATGCTCAGGTCAAGATGCGCGTCAAAGATCAGATTCATTGATGGAGACCGTTGTCAGTTCGCGTTTAGAAAGTAGTCGATTAGACGCTGATGCGACGCGTCCTGGCGACGACGCGCCACGTTTGGACAGCACGGTGATTTTCGACACACCAGACTTCGCTGTATAGAGCGACCGTGGGACAAATGTGGGTTGGTATCCCGTACAGAACGGTTTCCACGGGAAATTGATCGGCACGGTCAGTTTGCAAAACCAAGTGTTCTTCGCTGTGTGAAACCGCCGTGGCGTCTTCGAGTCCAAAAAACGTGACTCGTGGGTGCTGCATTTCGGATGCGACGGCCTTGTACCCCAAGTCGATGCAGATCTTGTCTGAACTAGGGCGGCTGATCACGCGTGCAATCAGCACTGCTGCGCATTGGGCCTCCATCGGCGGCGTGAACGTCGGCTGGCCGGCATCCCACAGCACCGATGTTCCGGCGCTGACTTCGATGCCCTCGTGTGCGATCAGGTACGGAGAGGAAACGGTGCCGCCGGCTACGATCGACGGCACTGGAATTCCAGCCAACTGCAATTCACGCCGCATCGTCCAAACCGGTTCGTAGGCCTGGGCGATTTGCTGGCGAACCAGCGTTTCATTCACATCGTGAATATGGCCGTCGTAAACGTGGAACCCGGCGGCACGCAGGCCGTCGGCCGATGCGATGAACCGGTACAATTCAATTGCTTCGGCACCAGGATTGATTCCCGTTCGATTCATTCCGACGTTCAAGTCGATGAACACATCGATTCGAACACCGTGACGCTGTGCTTCGTCGGAAAGTGCCTTGGCAACGATGGGATCATCAACCAGTGTCGAAAACTTCGTTTCGGGAAACTTCAATACCAATTCGACGATTCGCCGACGATTTGGACCGACGGGTTGATAGGCCATGAACACGTCTCGCCCGCCTTCGGCCGCCGTCATTTCGGCTTCCGCAATCGTTGCCACCTTGAACTTTGTGATCCCCGCCTGGATCTTCATCTGAATGATCTGCGGCAATTTATGAGTTTTGACATGTGGGCGTAACCGATCCGGACCGGCCCAACCAACCATTCGCCGCAGGTTTTCGCGAACCCGATCCGGAAAGATCAGCAAACCGGGGGACGGAATTTCGTCTGCGTTTTCAATTTCGTACCACGGCTCCATGTGTTCGCTCTGTCGGTTCGGTTTGCTTGTTAATTCGATCCGACGGGATTGTAGCGACAATAGGCGGCGATGTTAGGAGAGCTGGGGCGGTAACGTTGACCGGGCATCACCGATCCGCAACAATCCGCGTGAATTTTCATTCAATAAGAATAGGCTGGCAAATGGCAAACCAACGCAAACGAAAAGTGCGTCCGATCTGTAAGGAACATTGGCGTGCGATGCGAAAAGAGGCGCTTTCCGTCATGCCGTTTTGGTCCCGCCCGTTGGCCGGTTTTAAGATCGATCGAATGTTGCGTGAAAAAGGATTCGTCAAGTCCGATGACGAGTGCACCTATTGCAAATTGTCCGCCCGTGCCGGTGACTCGCCGGGGGCCGGCGAGTGAATTCGTCGGGAGTTTTCTAAAGGCTCGATGGGTCACGCCATGGTGATGTAAGACTTGCGGCGATCAGGAATACATCGATTCCGTTAGAGTCAGTTAACTTCAGATCACACGCTCATGTCGGGCGAGCCGACGCGAGGCGGGCATAGCGAACCATTGGCCATTGAGCGTGCGAATTAAGTGTCGAAATTGATTCGTTTACTCTCTTTGCCTTCGCCCAGCACCGCGTATCGCCATTCGGCGCTGACCGCGTCGTCCCCGTCGCCGAATTCGCGAATCAACCAGCCTCGTTTGGCGGCCGGAGAATGGGCGGGTGGTGTTCGGCGACGTTTTTCAATGCGATCCTGGCCGATCAGACATAACGCAGGGTTGATCGCGGCGAGTTTTCGAAAGTAACCGTCCGGCGAGAGTTCGTGGTAACGAAGGTCTATCTTTTTTCGTTCCGCCCATTCAGCATTCTTACCGAGTTGGTCCATCATCCATCGTTTGCTTAACCAGTCGACACGTCCCAGACCCGGCGCCACGTTTCGGGCGTCTCGGCGAAAGGCGCCGACCACATCTAACAATTCCGACCACCGCCCGATCACCAACTCCGACTCGCCGCGTTCCTCTGCCGGAATCGATTGCACGAATTGTCGGGCCGCCTTCAGATAGTGGTGTTGAATGTCCAAAGCACTCCATTGCCCGCGATTGGTCGTTACGCGCCGAACAAGGTTCCAGTCCGATGCGATTTCGTGCAGCGATTCAATGGGGCTTCGCAGAATAACCGAATCAAAGGCCTGACCGGATTCGATCATATCCAACACCAGCGACACGGAGCCGATTTTGACATACTCGGCCAATTCAGAAAGATTCGAATCGGAAAGTCCGATCTGCAATCGCTGACGTCGCGCAAACATCTGTCGCGTTGACCCCAACGACAAAAACGATTTCGCGCAGTATTGACTCAACCAATGGCCGTAAACATAGATCGGTCGTTCGCCGTTGTAACTTCCCATGTCGGCGACGACATCGATCGCCATCGCTTTGGGGCTTAACCGGTATCGCCCGTCGTGATCCAAGTCACCTGCGCCACACAACGCCACACGCGACACCAACATCGCGGTCAGGTGCCGACGTTGCTGCCGAAACGCCACATGCCGCGCAACGAACCGCAACACGATCACAGTCGGCAGGTGAACCCACCGCAATGCACGCATCAATGTTGCTTGCGCCCATCGTGGTAATAAATCGAACAGATCACTTGCGGATTGGCTGTTTGGCGGGGGAACCTGGCTGGAGGCCTTGTCGACCTTTTTGGCATTCGATGCCAGACGAATTCGGATCGCCATGATCATTGCGCCGGCGATTACCAACAGCGGCAACGCGCTCAGCAAACTGATCACTTGCATCATCCACAGCAGACAGACAAAACCACGATAGACCAGCAACCAGATTCCCGACGCGACCTCGGCATCGTAGTTCTCCTGACAACCGTAAACGTGTCCCAAAGCGTCCGAGCTGTTTTTCAAGACTCGCAAATCAATGTCTTCGCAACATTCGGTCGCGGCGTCGGCGACCAGGTCGTCGATCGATCGCTGACACGCCAGCAATTCATCGGGGCTGGCCACTTCCGGGGTCGCGATTTCCACCAATCCGCCGGGTAACGCATGCAGTGACGGATGCGACTCAAAAGTAACGGCGGCGCCACTTGCCAAAAACATCTGACTTTGATCGTGAATGCCGGGCACCGTCGGCAATTCGCGGCGGATGGCGGCACAGATCCTGGCATAGATGACTCCAGAGGCCGGCAAATCCGCTGAGACCAACTCCGGCCGGTTCAACACCAACGTCGCATACTCGGTTTCCATCCCCAGTAATCTTGATACCAGACGTTTGCGTTTCGCAGGCCGACCGGATGAAGGTTTCATCGACAGCGTCTCACCACCGCAAGCCGAATTTTTCTCCGCCCGTGTCTCGATTGTTGCCGCCTTTTAATGGCCCGTCATGACTGGGCTTGACCGCCACCTCACGCTGCGGTTCCTCAATTTCCTCTTCTTTTGGTTGGGATACGTCTTCGGCGATCTTTTGCGCCGCTTTGATCGACAGGCCGATCTTTTGACTGTCCCGATCAAACGACAGAACCTTTACGTCAACCTCTTGGCCTTGGCTGACAAACGAGTCGACCTTGGACACGCGATGATGCGCCAGTTCACTGACGTGCACTAATCCCTCGACTCCCGTTGCCAAGCGAACAAAACAGCCGAACGATGCGATTCGTGAAACGGTTCCTTTATGAATACTGCCGACAGCGAATTCGGCTTCCGCGGCATCCCACGGGTTTTCCAAAAGATCGCGATAGGACAGACTAATCTTGCCGGTTTCCTTGTCGACCGACTCCAGTTTCACTTGGACTTTTTGTCCCACCTCCAAAACTTCGCTGGGATGTTTGACTCGGTCCCAACTTAGTTTACTGACGTGGATCAAGCCATCGACTGCCCCCAGATCGACGAAGGCGCCGAAGTCTTTGACGCTTCGAACCACACCTTCCAAAATATCGCCCGGTTCAATCTTTGCGAGTTGCTCGCCACGTTTCTGCTCACGTTCTCGCTCAAGGATCGCGCGGCGGCTGAGCACCAAATTTCCACGCCGCTCGTTCGCCTCGGTGACCAAGCAAACCATTTTTTGGTCGACAAACTCGCTGCCGTCTTCGACGCGGTATTCCGCGATCTGGCTGATCGGCATGAATGCGGGGACGCCGCCGACTTTGCATTCCAGTCCGCCGGTGTTGTGACCAGTGACGACCGCTTCGACAACGGCGCCTTCTTCCAAATCGCCCCAGTCCGCAACGCTGACCGTTGATCCGGGTAACGAGCACATGTACAAGCCATCGTCACGATTGAAACCGCGAACCAGCACCTCGACCGTCGCTGCGACCACAGGTTCCGCTGCGGTGAATTGCTCAAACGGAACCACACCTTCGTCCGGCCCCCCCAGAGCGATGTAGACACTGTCCTGGTGGATTTTTAAAACCTTTCCGCTGATCCGAGTTCCCTCGGCAAGCGGCTCTTTGCGATCAGGCATGCCAGCCGGACCAGCCAACATGGCTTCGACGTCGGCACCGGCCAGCTCGGCTTCCAATTCGGCCAGCAAATCGTCACTTAACTCACTCCGAAGCGACGGAACCGCAACCCGTTGGTGTTTGGGCGGAGCCGGGGCGGCGGCGGCTTCTTTTTCGCCGTTCAATCGAGGACGCGGTGGCTTTTTCTTCTTCGATGGCTTTCCCGATTTCTTTTCAGCTTGCTCCAACTGCTCCGTGGATACACTCGGGGAGGCCGGCTTTGCCACACCCAATCCTCTGGCGGCCAACGGCCCCGACCCGCTGCGGGCGGCTGGTTGAGACGTCTCGACAGGCGGAGTCGCCTCGACGGTCGAGGCGGCGACAGGGGAATTTTCAGGACTGGGGTCGTCAGTGACGGGCTGTGATTCGTTGCTCATCGAAACAATCGATGTGAGGAATGGGAAAAGAAAGTCTTGGTCCGGAAAGCATCGGGCGAACCAGAAACGGCCGGGCCTAGCAGTCTAGCACCCCGAAAACATTGCCGGTAGTCTTCGCAACAGGTTTGTACACATCCGATGGAGATCCTTGACAAATGCCCAGCTTTACCGAATTTGCTCAACCACTCTCACAATCGTTCTCAGCCGAACTTTCAGCGGCGATCAAATCAGCGCCAATTCCGCCGCTTGGCGACGGAACATTGCAAAAATCACTGGTCACGCTGCTCAGTGGCGGCATCGGTGATCACTTGATCGAAGTTCCCGCTTCACGGCAAATGGAATGTTTGAGCGGTTTCTGGCTGGTCGCCGGTGACATCCATCGCAGCCACTCCATCAGCCAAGAGATCGGCAGCGCCGAGGGTAGTTTTTTACACGGAATCATGCACCGCCGCGAAGGAGATTTCGGAAACTCGAAATACTGGTTCAGGCGTGTCGGATCGCACCCCGTTTTTGAACAAATCAGTGACCAAACCGATGGGCATTATGAAGACCCCTTTGATTTCGTCGATCTGTGCCAATCGGCACTCCAATCACGCTCAGACGATCAGATTGAAAAATGCGTCGCGTCACAATGGATCGAGTGGCAAGCGCTGATGATGTACCTGACCACGTAGTGCTTTGTAAAGTCTTGGTCTTAGGGTTGGGAACATAGCGGAAGTCGTCAAGACTTTCGTGAATTGCCGGACGAATCGAAACTCTTGACGAGTTCCGCTACCCTAAAATCACTGCGTTCGCGTCTTCAGATCGCTGATCCAAAACGATCGCTCCGTTTGCTTTTTGGAGGCGGTGACTTGGATCGATGTCTGTGGCTGTGCCGCCAACGAATCCACTCCGATCATTCCCGTAAACGATTGGTCTGCCGCGCTGACAAACCATCGAATCGTTTCCGGAGCGTCAATCTCTCGAATGACGGTTAATGTTGTCGACTTCGCCGAAGTGTTGACGTCCTTTATGACATTGACTTGTGAGTCCGAACTTCGGCCACCTACATAAACTTCGACACCGTTGGTCGAGGGGCGAAGGCCGACGCGAATCTGATCCACGACAATCGCCACTTGCATTTCAGGTCGCATTTTTGCAGCCAAAGATGTTGTCAACGACACACCTGCGCCAGCCGACATCGAAAACTGTTTGTCGGACAATTCAAAAACATTGTCGCCCTCTGCAGACGCCACGACCATCTTCGTTTTGTCGACCGCATACCATTTAAAACCACGATCGCATTGGAACCGCTTCTCAACACCGGACGGAAACTCGGTGACCAACGCCATCGCATGAGTCGCTGATTCTGGATCATCGGTTTCTTCAGATCCGCCAATCACCAAGCCATCGATTAATTCGGAATCCGATTCGTTGTTCGACTTTGGCGAATCGCCACGCGATGTGGCCGATGGCTGGTTCGCGATGTCCGATAACACATCGGCGAACTTGTCGCCCAACCCGCTACCAATCCCGCTGCCGGTCTCCCGGCGTTTTGCGATCGGCGATGGACGTTTCGACGAAGATTGATTTGCGGCACGCACCGAAGCGATTCTTGGGTTCGCTTTGCGATGTGGACTCGATTCGGTCCGATCTTCGTCGGCAGAATTCGAATTCGTTGCAGTCACGTTCTCAGGCGAACCTGTGGATTCGCCGATTCGAGCCTGCGCCGCGCGACGACCGCCGGGATTTCGGTTGACAATGTAGACCCCGCCAACGATCAACAGCAACACCACCGCGCTGATCCCATGGTACTTCCAATCACTCGCTTTACTTCGCGATTGAGCCGGCGCCGTGCCTTGAAGATCGCTGCGTTCTACTGAATCATGTTCCAATGATTCTCCCCGCTGATCGGCCATTGCATCTGGCCCAGCCCCCGGAACACTTGACGCCAATTCTGCCGCCGGAGATTGCGTCAGATTCGAACGCAACGAATTATCATATTTCTGTCTCTTCTCGCCACTCATCAACGTGCGTCTGGCGATGGCCACCTGACCAAGCATGTCTTGGACGATCTTTCGTTGGGGACCCGCTGCGATCTGGTGCAGATATGCGCTACGCGACTTAGCAGCCGCTTCGATTCGAGCCTCATCCGCCTCGTAATCATCAAGCCCCAACAGTGCGTAGTGATTCGGTGGTAAGCGGTCCGCAGGGATCTCTAACCATTCTTGGTACAGATCATTCAGGTCCGAAGGTTCACGCATCGACGTCGCAGAAAAGATTTAGCGGTTGAGAACGACTTCCAGACCACTGTTATACCACGAACGCCCAACCAAAAGACCGCCCAGATAACAGATGAATCAGCGAGACGCGCTTTCCCGGGGTGCTTCGACCGGTTTTACAGCCAGGCGAACCACGGAATGCGATTTTGCTGACAATTCGCGTTGGCGCCGAATCGCCAGCTCCCGATCCGACGGTGTGATTGAGTCAACCGTTTGGGCCAACCCGAAAACGCTTGCAGCCATCCAATAACACTTCGACGCCAACTCAGGATTCTCCGCACGCAACCCAAATCCTTCCCACAGGTTCCCAAGCCAAAATAGATCACGCACGGTAAACTGAACGTCAGTTAACGCGATCTTTGTTTGCAGTTCGCCGAACCGGAAAAGCGGGTCGCGATCGAGCGTCGTCGTGGATTCCAGCTCCGTCGCCATCACTTGAAGAGGCTGAAGAAATTCCGAGAGCGATCCGGGTGGATCCGACGCAGGCGTCTCAGCCGAAACGGCTTCCACGTGTTCAATCTCCATCGAATCGTCGTGGCGCCGGGCGGTCGTTGCGTCGCCGGCGTCCGGAACCACGTCACGTCGCATAGCGGCTTGGGCCGATTCACTGGCAACCGTGACCGGACCAGGGGGTAAACGGTTGGCCGAAATCGGAATAGCGACTTTTTCCGACTTGGTGATCGCGGGCTCCATCCGCGAGACGCCTCCGCCGCGGTTTCTAACAACAACCCCAATCGCAATCGTGGTGATAAGGAAACCCGCCGCAGCCGCAGTCAAAATGCGAATGATTGCGGTACGTTGCTGTGTGTCCACTTCACGCGCAACCATGGCGCGCCGCGGACTAGGCGGCGGCCCCGCCGACCGAACCGGATCGTCCTGCTTGGCTTCGAAATTCCGTCGCGCCCCGGTGCGATCAACCGTCAGCGGCACAAACGGCATCAGATCGGCGCATAATGCAGAATCAAGCGCCGCAATGTTTTCTTGCATGACGAAAACAAATCCGCACTCGCATTCAGCCGTTTGCCCCATTTCATCTTTGGTCGCCGGATACTCGCGTCGGCATCCCGGACATGCGATCGTTATTGATCCCTCCGACGAATCATCAGCGGACGTTTCGATCTCGGCGGCAACCTGACCGTCTGCGACGTGCTCGTCGGTGATTTGCTCGTCGGTGATTTGCTCGTCGGTGATTTGCTCGTCGGTGATTTGCAACGGCGAGGGCTCGGTCAACGACTCGCCTTCCGCAACGACCGCAGGAAAGTGAATTGAATAAACTTCGGGGATCGCCACGATCGGCAAGTTGACATTACTTACAACGTCGTTAACTGTGACGACCGGATCGTCGTCGGCAACGAGTTCGTCGTCCGGCATCGTCGGCATCTGGATTTGCACAATCACCGGCGCCGCAACAATGGGAAGACCACGCGACAGCATCGGTTGGGATGGGTGGTCATCGAAGCCCGCCTGCGGTGAATCATCAAATTCGCCTGTAAACTCCGCCTCGTCGACATCACCGAGTTCGACATCACCGAGTTCGACATCACCGAGTTCGACGTCACCGAGTTCGGCATGCCCGAAGTTAACTTCATCAAACTCGTCCGAAAGCCCGACCGCGGTCTGGTCCACCGGGGATGGGGCCGCGTCACTCAGGTCGCTGGCAAATTCCGCTTCATCGATTGCCTCGATGTCCACGTCACCAAACTCGTCAAGCGCGGGTTCGGATTCTTTTTCCAGCGGCGTTTGATTCGGCGCTAGAGTGCTGACAGGATGTTTGGCGGCCTGGATCAGGATGGCCGATGGAACCGTAATCGCCGCCCCGCACCGACAGGGCAACTCCTCCCCCGCGCCAGACCGGTCAACGACGTACTTTGCCCCGCACGCTCGGCAATCCGCCGTGATCTCGGTTGCCTGGGAAAGATCGACCGCGACAAAGACGTTCTTGCATTCACATTCAATCGTAGGCGCATCGGCACGGGGCTGGGTCCCTGCCAAGGGCGCAGCGATCACCGACGCTTTCGATAAAGCGAACGAATTTCGACAGACGGGACATTGACCCGAATACGTCATCGTGGCGATTTGATAGCAAGGCGATCAGGCGGAGCGGACCGCCGAGTCTAGCAATCTTCGCGCCTCCAGCCCAAGATTGGTTTCAGCGGTTAGTCGTTGATCGCTCCGCGATCGAACGATTTGATCGCGGAGCGATCAA
>JAGQPO010000089.1 GCA_020426665.1 Planctomycetales bacterium | reverse complement strand
CCATAGCGCCAGTGACATGACCGCAAGTCCGGCAGCGACACACCAACCACATTGCCGCCATTCTTTCCAAACAATCGTCTTCATTGTGCCGCCTCCAACGATGCAGAAATGGAACCGACCATCGATGCCGGTCGAAGGTATGCCAAAACGGCGTCTTCTAAAGTGAGTTGTTCCGATCTTGCGTTGTGACCGATGCGCTCGATCGACGCGATGGTTTCTTCGTCCGGATCCGCCACCACCAAATTGGTTTGTCCGTCAAAGGTTCGTGAATCGATCAGCCCCGGAATAGCGGGCGGCGCGACAATCGTCGAGTCGATTTTCCAACCTTGGACGCGCTGCTGGAAATCAACCAACGGGGCGTCGACCAACAAATTACCGTTGCTAAGTAACGCGATCCGATCGGCCAATCGTTCGACATCGTCCAACAAATGTGTCGATATCAATACCGTGCGACCTTCGCGACGAGCAAACGCGAGCAACCCTTCCACCAACGCTCTCCTGGCCACCGGGTCCAGCCCCATCGATGGATCATCCAAGATCAAGATCTCCGGATCAGTCGCCATCGTCATCCCCAATGAAACGCCCGCCCGCTGACCGCGACTGATTTGACCGATCTTGGCGTCCGGCGAAACGCCGAAGAAGGACAACATTGAATCAAATAGTTTCTGGTCCCACTTTGGAAACGTCTCCCGTTGAAATCTCGCGACGTCTTTGGCTCGCATCCAATTCCACAAAAAATGTCCTTCGGCCAAGTAACCGATGCGTGATCGCGTTTGGGGCGACAGCGTTTGACTGTCCTCGCCCAAGATCGCGCAACGGCCACGAGTCGGTTCGGCCAGCCCAAGCAACATTCGGATGAACGTCGTCTTGCCCGCACCGTTGTGTCCCACCAAAGCGGTAACCTGGCCGGCGGGAATTTCCATTGTCAGGTTGCGTACCGCCGAGTTGCGACCGAAGTATTTCGTCAAGCCAACGGTTTTGATCGCAGTCGTCTGCCGAATCATTGATACATCCTCTCACCTAACCAAAGTGTTTATTTGCCGGTCAATTGATCCAGTCGCGATGCCACCGCTTCCTGAATCTGGTCCGCCGAGCAATCCAACGCGTGCATCTCGGCCAAGAAAACATCCAAAGCCTGACTCATTCGCCGCTTCCGTTCAGAAGCGGAAAAGACATTTCGACGTTTTGCGACAAAGACGCCGCGACCCTGGCGGCTTTCCAGCGTTCCGTCGCGAACCAGTTCGGCGAATGCCTTGGCCACCGTGTTGTGGTTAACGACCAATTGCTGTGCCAGACCGCGCACGCTGGGCAGCGGATCCCCGATGGACAATTCGCCCGAAACGATCGCCGCACGCACCTGGTCGACCACCTGCTGGTAAATCGGACGGTTGCCGCCGGGTGTGATTTTAAATTCGATCATCAATCCGCCTTGTCCTACGTCACAACGGAGTCTTTTTCGCTCGTCTGATCGGAAACGCGATCGGAAAACCGATCCCTAGAACGGACGATCGCCGCAGCACAGGTGTACCGCATGGACTAGTACAGTAGGCATCTCGCAAGCACCCGTCAAGTTGTTTTTTTGATTTTTGCTCCGGCGCACACTTCGCCGCTTCAGAACATTTTTCTTCAGTTCATGTAAGACCGGACATTTGCGGACGTGTAAAACGACGGATACCAGATTTATCCCGTCCACAGACTTCCCTTTTTTCGCTTGTCAGCCCCACCCGCCACACGACCGAGCCTGTTATTGCGACTACGCGATCGTGGCAACCACGACGCGTGGAGCGAGTTTCTGCAGATCTATGAACCGGTGATTTACCGCGTCGCCATGCGGTTTCAAATGCAGGACGCCGACGCCCGCGAGATCGTGCAAGAAGTGTTACTGCGCGTCGCGTCGGCGATCGACCGATTTGATCCCGGTGGCCGAGGAACGTTTCGCGGTTGGCTGTCCCAAACGACTCGCCGTGTTGCGGTGGACCGTTTTCGACGCCTGGTTGGCAAAGAGGCTGCCGTCGGCGGACCGGCGAATGCTCTGGCGAGTGTGATCGCGGATCACAATCAACTTGAAATTGAATTCGATTTGGAGCATCGACGTCAGCTGTTTCTCTGCGCGGCTGAAATGGTTCGACCGACCGTTTCGCAATCCAGCTGGTCTGCGTTTTGGCGGACCGCCGTGGATGACCGGTCCGCGAGAGAGGTTGCTGTGGAACTCGGCTTAACTGAGGGCGCTGTTTACGTCGCGCGCTGCCGTGTCCTGAAACGCATCCGCGAATATATCGAAGAAAAGGAGGCCGACTGAAATGGTCGCCGCAAACCTTCCGCCACGAGATGGCTGCCCCGAAATGCACTGCAACGAGACGACATTGTTGTGCCTGTTGGATGAAACGATCTCGGCACCACAGCAAGCGATCGCCGAGCAGCACTTGGCGGAATGTTCGGTCTGCCGTAAACGATTGGAAACACTTGTCGGCGATGCCGGTTTATGGTCCGAAACTCGAAGCATCTACAGCGAGATCAAAACCGACTGCGCCGCAATCGAAACCGTCCACGTTCCGCCGCGGCAGCCCGCCGGCGGCGACGTGACAACCAATTGGTTGCGCAGCATCACTCAAGACCAGGCTGTCGCGCAAACACATCTCATCAACATGTCTTCTGCACCCGGAGATGCCGTATGCCTGGGGTACATCGATCGTTACCGCGTCGATTCGGTAATCGGAACGGGCGGCATGGGTGTCGTCGCCGCAGGGTTTGACATGCAGCTCGGTCGCCCCGTGGCGTTAAAATTCCTCGCGCCGCACTTGGCGGGACTCGCGCCCGCGCGTCGCCGATTCACTCGCGAAGCACGCTCGGCGGCTGCGATCGTACATCCATCCATCATGCCGATCTATGGCGTTAGTGATAAATCAGACCAGCCCTACTTGGTAATGCCCTTGGTCGGCTCTGATGGCGGCCGTTCCCTTCAAGATCGAATCGACACCGAAGGCCCACTCGATTTGGAAACATCTCTGGGGATCGCCGCACAAATCGCCGAAGGACTCGCCGCGGCCCATCAGCGCGGTTTGGTGCATCGCGACATCAAACCCGGCAACGTCTTGTTGGAAGAAAACAGCCCGCGTGTCTTGATCAGCGATTTCGGCTTGGCCCGTGCCATCGACGACGCCACCGTCACCGTCGGCGGTAACTTGGCAGGGACACCCCAGTACATGAGCCCCGAACAAGCCGCAGGCGAGAACGTCAGTTCCGCGAGCGACCTTTTCAGCCTGGGGAGCGTGCTGTACGCGATGTTAACCGGCCGGCCGCCGTTTGTCGCCGAGTCGCCGATCGCGGTGTTGCGAAAGGTGATCGACACGCCGGCCAAACCGGCAAGCAGCCGCGTCGAATCCTTGCCGTCGTGGGTCGATCAATTGATCGATCAGTTCCTCGCCAAAGAGCCATCGGCGAGAATTGCATCGGCCGCTGATGCAGCCGATTTATTACGCGCCGCCGAATCACATGTGCGACATCCGTCGGGTCACGAATTGCCCGGCAGGTTGAAAGTGTCGCTGGAACGGTCGATTCGAAAGAGCCTTTGGATCGCCGCGACGCTGACAATGATCGCGTTGGCCACGTCACCCTTGTGGTGGTCGGGACTTCGATCAAGCGAAAACATGTCAAAGGCGTCGACAACAACCGCTGAAGTCGTTGAGCACGAACCCTCGGCGAAAACCCCGCAACCAACCAACACCGCCAAAACATCTGAAACGGACACAACTGTTTTGTCGGATGCTTTCGTTGCACCTGACGTAATGTCCGCCAACACGGCACCGAGCATTCCGTCGGACGACGTCAAGGAAAGGCTTCCCGATTCCGAGACAGACCTGTCATGGAACTGGGACGAATTCCACCACGAAGTTCTTCAAATCCAAATAACAATCGATTCGATGGACGCGGTTTCAGAGTGAAGCCGCACCCTTAGAAGTTCACATTACCAGAGGAGTCATTGGGATGACCAAAACAGGTTTTCAATTCAAGCCACTGTTTCGCATGATCGTAGCGTCGGCCGGCGGCGCAGTCTTAGCAGGCGTCATCTTGATCGCTCCGATGGCAATGGCACAAGACAACTCCGGCTTCAAACCGCACATCGAAACAACGTATCGCTCGGTTCAAGATGGCACTATCGTTCGAATGGTACCGCAGAGTAGGGTTGTCTACTCCAATCAAGTCGGCGATGTGACGTACCCTGCCGCTACAGCACCACGTTCGTTACCACATGCCGACGAAATCGGACCGCTCGTCGACCGCATTCTTTTAGGGTCGTTCAAAAACACAGATCTTGGTCAAGAACAATTAGCCGATTCAAAACCAACAACCTCCGATCAACTGAAAACCCAGCTTGAACAAATGCTTGGCGACCAGTTTGATGCGATGAGCGACGCGCAACAAACTCAAATCAGCCAACTTGCCGAACGCTTGGAAAAGTTAAAGGCACAACACCAGGCCCGCAGCGAGGCACGCGATGAAATCATTGCTCGGCGGATGAACGAGTTACTTCGCAAACCAGATCCACTTGCTTGGGATCCAAACGGTGTACGTCATTCCGGACCCACCGTCCCGTATGGGAATCCAACGACAACCGGGACGAACTCAGGATTATGGATGCCGCAACCTGCTCGCGTGCCACAAAGTTTGCCGATGCCCGCACCCTACGTTCCTTCGACGCAGTACGGACAACCTGGTCAAGCTCCAGCTTACCCGTCCACGTCGACCAGTAACGATGCGATTCGTCCCCAATTGCCAAGATTCGATCCGTGGGAGCAGAACCCATCGTCACAGAACTCGTCGGCACAGTACGATTACATCACGAAATCCGTTGAGCAGTTGTACGGAGCCATCGGCCGGTATTCGGTTGACAACACCAGCGAGAATGTCGAGCAGATTCAAGCCGCAGTTCGGCAAGCCGAGACGAGCCTCAAGCAGGCTTCGGAATCTCTATCAACGCTGCGCACTGAGGATCAGAAACGCGAATTTTCCAAGCAGATCGAGAATC
>JAGQPO010000088.1 GCA_020426665.1 Planctomycetales bacterium | reverse complement strand
CGACGGTGATCAAACCTTGTTGGATTCCACCGCCGTGTTGTTCGGCAGCGGCATGGGCGATGGCAATTCCCACAAGAATTCTGATCTGCCAATCATCTTGGCAGGTTGCGGATACGGTAACGGCGAATTCAAAAAGGCCACCGCGGATGGACCGGGCAAAGTTCCGCTGTGCAACCTGTTCGTCAACATCGCGCAAAAAATGGGCGTCGATACGGAATCCTTCGGAACCAGCACCGGCTCATTTGCATAACCGTGATTGCCATGCATTTTTGTGAGTCTATTGGGTATGGTGTCGTGCGCACAATTCAAGTCATCGCTGCTTGTCTCGTCGGCGGCGGCGTCGTCAGTTTCGTCGACGTTGCCAGTGCCGCCGAGACGGAATCCAAACCGGACACCCTGGTTCAGGACCTGATCCGTAAGTATTGCGTCGAATGTCATAACGCCGACTCGGCGGAAGGCGAACGAACGTTTGATTCGTTTCGGTTGCCGATTCTTTCCGAGTCGCAACTGATCACCGCCGATGAAATCGTCGATCAAGTGACTCTCAGCGTGATGCCGCCCGAAGACGCGGATCAGCCCAGCGACGAGGAGCGCTTGGCATTGGTTGGTGCCTTGCGAAACAGTATCGCCGACGCACGTGACAAGTTTACGAGTTCCGGGGCGCGGACCGTGATGCGACGGCTATCCAACCGCGAGTACGAAAACACACTCGCTGCACTCTTTGACCGACGCGTCGATACGTTGGGATTGACCGCGGACTTTCCAAAGGAAAACACCAGCAAGCACATGGACAATATTGGCGAGTCCCTGGTCACTTCCGGGTTCTTGCTGGATCAATACTTTCAAGCCGCCTCGCGACTAGTGGAGACTCGTCTCGGTAAACCGGAGATGGAGCCCCAATCATGGCACTTCACCGATCACTTTGTGCAGTACGAAGAATTAACGGGTGCCCACAAGAGCGTCTTCAATTTCGAATTTCTGTGTCTTTACGAACAGCCGAACACCGATACCAGACAAGGCGGTTACGGACACATCGAAGACTTCTTGCAAGGTGTACCGATTTCGGGACTTTATGACATCGAAGTCCATGCCCAGGCAATGCACCGCGACACGCACTACGACCCGAAAATCTTTCGTGTTGATTTTTCCGAGCCCTTTCAACTGGCGGTTGTGCCCGGCGACGCAACCAAAGGACACATCCACTATCCCCAATCGATTGAACCGATCCTTGGACAAGCGATTGTGCCTGACGATGAACCGGAATGGTTGAGTTTTCGCGTTTGGCTGGAAGCGGGGCAGACACCTCGGTTCATCTTTCCGAACGGGCCTTACGAATCACGGGAGTCGGTGATCGAGGTTAATAAGCGATACAACAAAGAGTTCAAAGATCCGAAGGCCGCCAACGGTGTCAGCCGGACGCATATTCTTCGCGAGGGCGAACTGCCGCATATCAAAATCGGTGAGATCAAAATACGGGGTCCGATCCACGAAGAGGGCGGCACAAAAGAAGAAATCGCCGTCTTTGGACCGGAGGGTTTTCAAGAGGATCGCGCTTTGGAACAACTTTTTGCTTTCGGCCAAAAAGCATATCGCCGCGGTCTTGAAGAGTCCGATCGCGAACGAATCGAAGGCATGTATAAAAAGCGAATCAGCCAAGACGCCACACCGCGTCAGGCAGCGCTCGATACCATTAAGATGATCCTTTGTTCGCCATCGTTTCTTTACCTCAGCGAGATCACACCGGAAGACGAAACGAAACTGCGTCCCTTTGATCTCGCATCGCGTCTTTCGTACGCCCTGTGGGCCGCGCCGCCCGATGACCAACTGTTCGACGCCGCAACATCCGGTCGGTTGACTGAAACAGACGAGCTGAAAACACAGATCGTGCGCATGCTTGCCGACGGGAGGTCCCGAGAATTCGTCAACGGGTTCCTGGACAGTTGGCTGAACCTGCGCGACATCGGCAATCTGCCTCCGCCACGCAAAGACGCGATTGATTATTACGCCGAAAACTTGCCCGACTCGATGAAGACCGAGGCGCGACAGTTTTTTCGTCGACTCCTTGATGAAAACGGCCCGGTGACGGATTTCATCGATGCCGATTACACCTACGTCGACAAGAAACTGGCCAAGCTATACGACTTGCCCGACAAAGACACACTGCGGTTGGAGGACGGGTTTCAACGCGTCGCTCTGGCGGACAACAGGCAACGTGGCGGAGTATTGGGAATGGCCGGCGTGT
The DNA here is from genome assembly GCA_020426665.1 of Planctomycetales bacterium. Classification (GTDB taxonomy): domain Bacteria; phylum Planctomycetota; class Planctomycetia; order Pirellulales; family Pirellulaceae; genus Stieleria. The sequence goes on along the minus strand of JAGQPO010000088.1, from coordinate 15,804 downwards.
TGACCGTCAGCGCCAATGGCGTCGACACCTCTCCAGTGACGCGCGGCGTGTGGGTACTGGAAAATGTTCTCGGTATCACTCCGCCTCCGCCGCCGGACGTGGTTCCCGCCATTGACGCCGATGTCAGTGGGGCGAAAACGATCCGCGAGAAGCTGGCACGGCACAGTGAAGACAGGACATGCTACGTCTGCCACCGAAATATCGATCCGCTCGGATACGCATTGGAGACGTTTGATCCGATCGGACGTTGGCGATCAAAGTATCCCAAGCCGAAGGGAAAGGGGGCCGCACTCGCGATTGATTCTTCCGGCAAACTGCCATCCGGAGAAACGTACGCGAACTTCGCAGATTTCAAAAGAGTGTTGTTGGAAAATCGCAGCGAACCTTTCGCACGCAACCTGATCGAAAAGTTGCTGATGTATTCAACCGGACGCCACATGGAACGCTCCGATCAATTCGAGATCGATGAAATACTCCAGCGTGTCAAAGACGATGGCTACGGACTGATGACGATGGTCACAGAAGTCCTGACCAGTGAAATCTTCCGATCGCGTTAACACGGGTCAACGGCTCTCGATCGGATGGGCACCCTTTATCGTCAGCGACCACGTCTGCCTCCCTGTCCTCCGGGTGGTGGCCGGCGATCACCGACGAAATTCATCTGGTTTTGCATTTGGTTTTGGACGGTTTGCTGATTCTGCTGAGCCGCCGCGGTCAGTTGGGCGGCCTGCATGTTTTGTGCAATCAACTGTCGTAAACCTTCAAGTGCGGCTTGCAGTTCGACCTGGTTGAGTTCCCCGCTGGCATCCGCGTCATAGTTGGCGAGCATCCGTTGGGCGAGCACGGTGGGATTGGGCAAGTTTTGCAGCGCGGCTCCTGCCGCGTTCACGTTGTTGTTGGCCGCTTGTTGCTGCATTGGCCCTCCGCGCTCCTGCATTTTTGGTGGGCGGCGTGGCCCTTGCGCGTGGGAAAAACCCGTCCACAGAATAATCGTGGTTGCGACAACGACTCGGCTTAGACAGTGATTCATTAGAAAAGCTCCGTATTGAATCGGCGGACGCGCCCCCGCGTGCAAATCCGAACGAGAAAAGAAAAGGCCCCGCTTCAACCAGAGCGTTTTATTCACGAATATGTCACACCGACATTTCGATCCGGCAATTGGCAGTGCAAAATCCGTTGCATCGCGCTTCGTCAATTCTTGATTTTGGGGTGCGACGGACCGCCAGTCCGCCGAAAAAGGTCGCTTTCAACGGACCGAAATTCCGTTGAACAAGTCTCACTGGACCCTAAAATGACATTCGGCCAAAGCTCTGGAGCGTGACATTACTTCCCCGCAATCGTCCCCTCCGGCAATGTTACGCGCGGGTTTTGTCGACTTTCGCGTTTCAAGCTGGCACTTTTCTCAACCGTCAAGCCAATTTGATGCACACGTCTTCTCATTCCGCCATCGTGTTGCCGACTCCTCCGCCGATCGCGGATTCAATGTCTCACGTTGCCGCACCGCCTCGAGTCGTCGCACCACCACTGGTGATCGGGTCTCAGGGGACACGTCAGAGGTGGAAAAGCGAAGGGACAAGAATCGAGCGGGCGGAAAACCGATTACAGGCTGGTTTTCCGCTGGTACAGAAAACACTAAACGACAAACGCTCTCAAAATGCGTTGGTCAATTTGGCCGGTCGGTTCAACTACAAAACCATCAAACAAAAAGTAGAAGACGCACCTTCGTGGCTGGTCAGCGTGATCGCCCACTTGCTGCTGTTGCTGATCCTTGCACTGATCAGTACATCATCGGGTCGAATTGGTCGGATCGTATTGACGCTTGATCCTAGCGCCGATCAATCCATGACCGAACTCGTCGAGATTTCGATCGATCCGATCGAATTGGACGATGTGTTGCGCGAAGAGGATGCAGAATCAAAACTGGAGATTGACCCTCTGGAATTCGAGGTGAAGGTCCAATTGGCCTCACTCGCGGCAAAATCGGAATCGGTCGAGGTACCGGTTCCGACGGAGATAAAGCTACTGCCGAAGCCACTGCCCTCGACACCTAAGAGTATGTTCGGTGGCCGCACCGGGGCATTGAAACAAGAGTTGCTTAAACAGTCCGGCGGAACACAAGCCACCGAGGATGCCGTGGCAATGGGGTTGGAATGGCTGAAACGTCAGCAGCTTGGCGATGGAAGTTGGAGTCTCTGCGGGCCTTACGATGACGGTGCCCGCAGCGAGAACAAAGTCGGCGCAACCGCAATGGCAATGCTCGCATTCATGGGTGCGGGCAGCACGCATCGTGGCGGCGAGTATCAAAAAGAGCTCTGGCGGGCCGTGAAATGGCTGGTCGACCAACAAGATCGCAAAGGTTTCATGGCGGGCCAAGCGGCCGAGCACGAAAAGATGTACGCGCAAGCCCAGGCCATGATTGCACTTTGTGAACTGTACGCGATGACCGGCGATTCGTGGATTCGACCCTACGCACAACGCTCGTGCGATTTTGCCGCCGCAGCCCAAGCTCCCCAGGGCGGATGGCGTTACCAACCACGTTTCGATAGCGATACATCCGTAACCGGCTGGTTTGTGATGGGGCTTAAAAGTGGGGAAGCCGCCGGATTAGAAGTCAGTGAGTACATTTGGCCAAAGGTTGAAAAGTATCTCGATTCGGTCAGCGCCGGTGGAAAGCACGAGTATCACAAAGTTGGTTATTCATACATGGTTGGGGACGCCCCTTCACCATCGATGACGGCCGAAGGACTGTTGTGCCGACAATACATGGGTTGGCACCGCAACGAACCTGGCATGGTCAACGGTTTGGGTGCACTCGCACAAAACCATCCCATCGACTTCCGCGAGCCGGATGTTTATTACTGGTATTACGCGACACAGGCACTGCATCACTTTGGTGGCCCGGTTTGGACGCAGTGGAATGACAAATTGAAAGTTGAACTTCCGGCACAACAGGTCATTCGCGGCCGCGAGCGGGGCAGTTGGGCTCCAATGAATGACGCGTGGGGCCGCCACGCAGGACGACTCTACACGACTTGCTTGTCACTGTATTGTCTGGAAGTTTACTACCGCCACATGCCGCTTTATGATCCAGACGACAAGCAATAGCAATGATTCACCGTCAACACGCCGGTCACGTATCAACGCTGACGTATAACGCTCGCCCCTTCTTTCGCAGTCGGTCCAACACCGGCATCAATTCTTCGTAATCCGACTCTGTCTCTTCGTGCCGGCTACCACGGATTGCGTCTTCCGCCGCCGAAAACTGTTCGATCAATGCCTCGACTTCCTGCGGCGTATGCATACTGTGCATCGGGTGCCAGTCATCCCAACGCAGTTTTCCGTCCTGCCAATACTTCAACGGCCGCGTCCCAAAGTGGGTAATTTCTAGGTCCGTCATTTGGTTGTTCGGCTGGCCGTGATACTTAATCGTTTCGCCGACGATGTTCCAATAGACACCGTCACTTTCGCATTTGAACTTAAACGGGTTGACTTTCTGATTCTCACACAGGTCCGTGAAGGCACGTTCCCAGATTGCTTTCCCACAATCTGACAGCCCGGCGTACCAGTCGTCTTCTTTCAGATGATCAAGCAGAACTGGAACCAATTCATCAATTTCGCTTGGCCAATCAGCGACCGGGTCATCGTCTTCCAAGTTGCTGTCGTGCTCGTCAAGCAGGTTCGAAACGTCCTTGGCCATCAGCCGAACGTGTTCCACGGACGGAGATTGCATGAAGGACTGCAAACGAGGCCAGTCTAGTGAATAGAGAAAATATCCCGCCATCGGTCAAATGCTCCGTCGCCTGATACGTATATTGTGGATCGAATTTCGCTCAGTTTATCGGATTTCTTTTTCGCCCGCAGAGTCTCTCCATGACCAAAAGCAAACAACCCTTTGAACATGTATTTGTGCGACACTGTGTTGTGTCGAAACGAGGTGAATTTGAACATGTCAGCCCGTTGTTGCGATCCGGTTTTGAGCATTCGACGTCGACCACGGCGGCAGGCATGGCGGCGATGACGTCTTTCGACGCCGCAGACAGATGGACCATTGCGTTCGAATCGTCGCGTTCGGATTGGATCGTCCTGCAAAGTAACGTCGCGTCGTTTGAAGATTTGTATCGGGAGAACTGTAAAAGCCGTCGCTCCCAGATTGTCTGGGTTCGTCACGATGGAGATCGCGGATACGCCTTCGAATGGACATCTGCGCGGAAGGCACTGGTGAAGTACCGAGATTTCCCAGGCGGGGATGGGGCGATCGTCGAATATGATTCTGCAAACCGTGAGGTCGCAAAATGTTTCCGGGCGAAAACTGCGTCCGAAGTGTTTCAATCACTTTGCAACTTCGTCGAATTGCGTGTGCCCGCCGAATACGTTTCGGTCAACGGATCACGATTTCAAGTGCAATCACCGAATTCGGGTCGAACCCGTAAAACCATTGGTAACTTCGTCATCTTTTCTGCGTACGGGTTGCAGCCAGGTGAAGACGATGCGTCGGATCGATTGGCTGATGCGATTGAGACAGGCAACGTCACGGCGCTCAAGCAAGCGATTGCTGATGGAGCAGCGATCGACAAATTACCAGACTCGTCCCTTTCGCCATTGCTGTCGGCACTTTATCGCTGTGGATATACAGAAGATTGGCGCGAATGTGCACAAACTCTTATTGATGCCGGTTGCAGTGTCCATGAAGATCGACATGAACCGCTGGTCATGGAGGCATGTAGCCACATCCTACCGGAGGCAAACTCGATCGAGATTCTGAAACTTCTGGTAAAGAACGGCGCCGACGTGAACGCCGCAGATCGGCATGGATTCACAGCCCTCGCAACATCGGCCTGTTACAAACGAAATCACGTTGTCGCGACACTGATGGAACTCGGTGCCGACGCAACCGTCATGAGTCACGGTACCAAGACGATCACTGACGAGATTCGTGAACGCGTGAATCAGTCCGCTGAATATGGGCGGCGTTCCGAATATGCGTCGACTCTGGAACTGCTGACAGGCGAACCCTACGAGGTACCAAAGGACCTGCAGCCGTCGCAACAAGTTCTGGACGAAGCGACGCGGTTCTTGCGTATTGCCGAAGCCCGCGTCATCCGGAAGCAACTTCCCAAAGTCGCTGAGATTCAACAGATCAAGGCATCTCGTTTGAACTCCTTCTCAACCTTCAAGCCGTGGGTCAAGGAATTGACCAATCTCGGGTTCACCGAATCATGCAATGTGATGTCGCGTGTCGTCCTGTCCTCGCCCGGGACAATGTTGACCAACGAAAAGCTGAGTTTTGATGCGATCTTCGGGGATGATGGTCCGTTCGCTCCGGAAGGACTTCGCCTGGAGATCGTAGCGTACGACAGTTGCGGCGATCTTATCTTGGTGACCAACAAAGAAAGTACGATGGAAGCGATTTGGCAGCCGAGATATCTCCAGAAACACTGCAAACCAGGTGCGGATCCAGAGGATCTGGTCGAATCGTTAAAAACGCTTGTTGCAGACCGAAAACTTGATGCGATCTCCGTTGATGGAGCATTTGTTCGGTATCAAACGGGAGTCCAAAAGCTTGTTGACGGAATGCGCAATCGAACGACGGAAGTTGAGCGAGAAAAATTCAAGTGTCCCGATGGTTCGATTCCAAGGTTCGAACGGATCGGTGTTTGGCTTCATCCTCGCCCGGGCTCCGCTCCAGAAGATCTAACTTCCGCGACGATTGCGCAATCGGCAGGCAAAAGACTTCGTGAGTACGCCGAGCGGAGAAAAATTCGCGATGCAATGAATTTGATCCACGAAGCGGCAATCCTTGCGTCGCTCGATCATTTGGAGATGGCCGGCGCGCTGCACGACGAGAAAATGATTTCGGTCGGGATCGAAGCGGGCGTCCAGTACTTCAAGAATCTTGCAACCGGCGATGGAGAATCGCATGATACCTGGCTGGTGGAATCGTTGTGTCAACTGTTGGCGTTAACCACGTCGCGCGGTCGCTGGGACGACGTTCAGGCAATCACAAACGGATTGACGACAGCGTTTCTCGATACATCAAACAGGTTTTCCGATGATCCACCCGTCGCATTGGCTGAAACATTGGCTCTTTTCGCCAACCTATTTCGCGACCGTCCGTTGAAGTCTAATCCAACGCTATTAAAAAGTATCAATGCGTCACGCAGTAAGTACGCCCAATTGTTGGCGAGGACAATAACGGCAATCAGCAATCAAAAGGCGGACGAATTTGGTCATGCCTTCGTCGATTCTCTGCGTCATTCGACGAAGCGAAAGCCGAGATCCGATTGGGCATTTGACCACGACCGCGCGATTGCATGGTATGAAACGATCCTCTGGCACACCGCCGCACATCGAGGCATTCCACTACCGACTCTGACGGCAAAACATCAAGATTGGTTGATGATTCAAACGTGACGATGCATCGGCCAGCCCATGGCGTGACTGTCATTGCCCCATCGGATCAACCACTCGAATTCGGTGCCACTCCTTAGGATCGTGTATTCTGTGTGATCTTTGTGCCGTTCCCTTTCCGCTGCTCCTGTAACACGGTTTCCAGAGTTCACTATGAAATCTTGTCTTTCACTGATCGTCGCGACCTTCGTGTTTGTAACCATCGGGACTCGAGTGAACGCCGCGGACAGGCCTAACATCGTCGTTATCTTCGTAGATGACCAGGGCTACTACGATCTTGGTTGCTACGGCGCAACCGAAGTCAAAACGCCGCGAATCGATGCGATGGCGAAGGAGGGCACTCGTTTTACGGATTACTATGCCGCCGCTCCGATTTGCAGTCCATCGCGCGCGGGACTGTTGACGGGGTGTTATCCGCGCCGTATCGGTAACCACATTTGGGTTCATCGCGCCGATTCGAACTTTGGGATCCATCCAGACGAATTGACGATCGCCGAGCTGCTGAAAGGACACGGTTATGCGACGGCCTGCATCGGCAAGTGGCATCTGGGATTTCGTGAGCCATTCCTGCCGCATCACCAAGGCTTTGATCACTACTTCGGCCTTTTGCACAATCTTGACCCGGTTGAAGTTGTGTATTTCGAAGACGAAGGTGGCGTTCCGTTGATGCGGAATGGCGATGTTGTCAAACGCCCTGCCGATCCCGCCGAGCTGACCAAACTTTACACGGACGAGGCGATCGAGTTCATCGAAAAAAATAAAGAAGGGCCGTTCTTTGTGTATCTGCCGCATACGATGCTGCACAATCCGCTCGGCGTGGGCGATGAATTCAAAGGCAGCTCGGAATGGGGCGACTATGGGGACGCGATCCAGGAGTTGGATCACAATGTCGGCCGGCTTTTCGACACGCTGAAACGATTGGAGATCGACGACAACACGGTCGTCATCTACGCCTCGGACAATGGCCGTGGACCGGGACGCAGTGCGGAGCAAAAAATACGCGGGCACAAACTTTCGACTTTCGAAGGCGGCATTCGCGTGCCCGCGATCGCTTGGGGACCAGGACTCGGTTTGCAGACTGCCGCAGAGTCCGGGGCGGTCGTCCGAGCGATGGATTGGTTTCCCACACTTGCCACGATAGCCGGAATCGAGGTTCCAGAAGGTTGCGTCATCGATGGACGCGATATCAGTCCACTTTTGAAAGGCGAAACCAAGATCGTTCCTCCGCCGGGATTAAAAAAATCACTCAACGCATCGGTCCCGCTTCGTCGACGCTGGGATCCACCGCTTGAATGGGCATCGTTGATCAATCGCAATGAATACAGTGAAGCGTTTTTTTACCACGGCAGCCAGGGTGCCCTCGCCGCAGTGCGGTGGCGTCAATGGAAACTCTTTCTGAATCCCAGTCTTGAACTTTACGACATCGCCAGCGACCCCGGTGAATCCACACCGGTACGCAACGGCGAAATCCTTCGCAAGTTACGAGGCATGGCGATCCTGTTCCAGCACGAAATGAGACTCGATGCGCGCCCGGCGGGTGAGGTCGCTTTAAGTTCCGCTGACGGACGAACCCGGATTTCGCCCGAGACAATCAGTCGTCTAAACAGCAAACTGGATGTGACCTATGCACGTTACGGTGATCGCACATTGGAGATGGACGTTTATCGGCCCCGGGAGGCGTGGGGGGAATTGCCGGCCGTGGTCTGCATTCACGGTGGTGGATGGGCTAACGGCAATCGGACCAGTCACGGTAAAATTGCTCAGGCACTTGCGGCACGCGGCTACGTCACTGCGACGATCTCGTATCGTCTAAGCGGCGAAGCACCGTTTCCAGCTGCCATCCAAGATTGCAAGGCGGCGGTCAGGTTTCTGCGGGCGCATGCAAAAGAGTTCGGGATCGATGCGGAGAACATTGGCGCGATCGGGCTTTCCGCGGGCGGGCACCTGACGGCGCTGCTGGCTACATCGGTTGGATTACAAGAGTTGGAAGGCGAAGGAGGCAATGCGGACTTCAGCAGCGCCATTCAAGCAGCCGTACCGATGGGAGCGCAGACAGATCTGCTTTCTGAGCGTACCCGCGAGATCTCCGCGACCCAGGATCGTGGTCAGATCTGGAGACAGTTTCTTGGTGGATCGCAGCAAGACAATCCGACGACCTATCGGATCGCGTCCCCCCTGTATCATCTGGACGAAAACGATCCTCCCTGTTGGTTCATCACGGGGGAAATGGACGATCCCAGCACACACGCCGATGCCTTTCGTGCACGGATGCGACAGCTTGATATTGAAACCGGACTGACGATCATCAAAGATGCACCCCATCCGTTTCTTGGCAAACAGATTTGGTTTGATGAAATGTTGGATGTGACCGACCGTTTCTTCACCAAGCATCTCAAAAACTGATTTTAACGCCGTTTGTCGGGAACCAACGATTAATGTGCTTCAAACAATCGGCGTGGGCACGAATGATCGGACTTCCGTTTATCGGCCAACGGCCAATATCGTATCGCGATGCGTTGATTCCAGAGCAGGGCTAAGTTGGACGGTCGCTTCAGGCGACTCCCTGTTTCTGCTTCGAAGCGACAACGGGCGGCTTCAGCCTGCATACCATCACTTCGTCACCTGACATTCGGCGTAGAGTAGAATGGGTGCAAAAGGAGAGACTATAGATGTATCGAACGCACCGACTTGCGATCCTGGTAATCGCATTGACAACCCAAACGTCGTCTCTGACTGCGGGAGACGCCGAAGCCAATCGTCAGGTCGTCTTAGAAACGCCCGGGCTGGTTGCGTTTTGGGACTTTGTCAAACGTGAACCGCTAGGGGAGCGTCGTTTTACGGCACATGTACCTGACGGCGCAACAAACCAATATCTGCTCGATGCCGCCAACTATGTCCGTGATTATTGGGGAACCGGTCGCCAGGCAACCTATGCGGATTTTCCGTTGCTCGGCGAGGGGCCGTTCGGACAGGCCATTCGAATAAGAAACGAATCCGATGCGGATTTCAGGCCGTTTTTATTTGTGCCGCGTTCACGACTGCATAACTCGCCGCTGGACATCAAGGGTGACGGAAAAGCATTAACCGTCGTTGTTTGGGCGATTCGCGAGAGCGGCAATCATGCACTGGCGGGGATCTGGCATGAGGGAACGGACCTGAAACAGTCTTCCACCCAGGGCGTTCGGAAAGTTGAACGCGGTCAGCGCCAATACGCACTGTTTGCCGGCCTGAACAAGGCCGGCAGTGCGTGCGGTCATGTTTCGGAAAACGGTGCAAGTTCGTTTCAGAATAAATACGCGCTTCACAAGTGCAATTCGTTGCCGCTCTCACCCACCGTTTCCGCTGATGCGCCCAAAGAGAAACTCGCCGAATCATGGCAGTGTTTCGCGATGACTTTCGACGATGCGACCGACGAAATCACCGGCTGGCTCAATGGCGTCTCCGGCGAACGATGGCTGGAGAAACCAAAATCTGGTGGGCTTCTTTCGTCGGCCTACAACGCATACATGCAGGGGCATTACCATCGTGTCCCCGGAACACAAAAGGGTGAAGACACGAATTATCCTTCGGCACAGTACTACAATCCGCCGGAAAACGAACCACTGGCGGTACAGGTGCTTCGTGAAGATGTTGATGAACGAGTCGAGCTTCGCGGTTACAAGTACACGAAAGTACAAATCACTTTACGAAAGGAAAGTGACGGTCAATTCGTCGAATCAAGTCGCGAACTTGTCGGCATTCGATTGAATCCTTGGTGGTATCCGCACAACATTTACAGCCCTCCGGATTCTGGCAGCGGAGGTCCATTTACGATCGGCCGGGTGATCCATAGCAGTCGCAGTGTCGGATTTACCGGGTGGATCGGCGGAGTCGCCGTGTTCGATCGGGCGTTGACCGAAAGTGAGTTGAAGCGGCTGACCGCCATTGCGCAGCCGCAATGATAATCGAATTCCATCTCATCGATTTGCAGCAAACACCTGCGCATTGTCCCGATTTCTTACAACCAAGAAACGCAACCTGATGTGCATTCGCATTGATATTTGGAGCCTGACTCTGGCGGTTTTGTTGGTCGGCCTGACAACACAGCTCAATGCCGCGGACAAACCCATAGCCGAGACGCCACAGGAAGCGGCGGCCAGAGTGTCTCGTATGGAAGCGATCGCCGATCATGCGCTCGAGACACCTTCGCTCAACACGTCACCATTGCCCGAGTACGACTACGACAAGTTGGACTATGGTATGACGATCGGAATCGAACGTACGCCCGAAGGTCGTCTGTGGGCCTGTTGGGTCGCCGGTGGTGACAGCCCGAAGGCGTTCTTCGTACTGGCGACCAGTGATGATGACGGCCAGCACTGGTCATCGCCCCGTTTGGTGATCGATACCCACGCGGACGGTCTTCCGCGACCGCGTAGCACACTGGTCGGTAACTTGTGGACTGACCCGCTGGGCCGATTATGGTTGATCTTTGATCAATCAATGGACATGTTCGACGGTCGCGCCGGTGTTTGGGCGACGCTATGCACCAACCCGGACTCAGACGAACCGACGTGGTCCGAACCACGTCGTATTTGGCACGGAGTCACGCTCAACAAACCGACTGTGCTTGCCGGCGGCGAGTGGATGCTGCCGATTTCTTTGGATCAACGCGGAGGATTCGGACCTTTCAAAGGCTGCTTCGCAGACCTTGACCCGATGCGCGGGGCAAATGTTTTTGTGTCGACGGACCAGGGCGAAACCTGGCATCGACGCGGGATGGCAACCTTCCCAAATCCCGATTGGCATGAACATATGATTGTCGAGCGCAAGGACGGGTCGCTGTGGATGCTGGCACGGACCGCCAAGGGAATCATGGAATCCACATCGACCGATGGCGGAACGACATGGTCAATGCCAATCGATTCGGCGATCAAAAATCCTAACGCTCGGTTTCACATTCGCCGTCTCGCGTCCGGCCGGCTCCTTCTGATCAAGCATGGTGACCGGATCGACAGTCACAACGGACGCGTGCAATTAAGTGCCTGGCTTTCCGAAGACGACGGCGCAACATGGCAAGGAGGACTTGTGATTGATGATCGAAAAGGCATTTCCTATCCGGACGGCTTCCAGGCTCCGGATGGAATAATTTACATCTCGTATGATCGTAATCGGTCAACCGATGGCGAAATCCTGCTCGCGCGATTCACCGAAGACGACATCCTTGCCAAAAGTCTGACAGGGGCGAAGTCCAAACTGCGGATGCTGATCAGTCGCCCGTTGGCAAAGAAAGCGGCACCGTAACCGGCAAAGTGATTCGCAGGAATATTTGCCTTGTGACCGGTCACTGGGGGGCGTCTTTAGCGTCCAGCTTCTTAAGTGAATGCCGAATCGCACCGAGCAGCTTCTTTGATGCGTTTGCCGTGAACCGATACACGTCCGTCTTGTCAGCCGTTTTATTCTCCAATTGAACGATAAGCTGGCCCGAGTCGTCATGTTTGGAAACCAAAGCCCAATCAGCGCCCTTGAATGCTGATTTGATTTCGATTCGCTTCTCCGAATCCTTCTCTTCCGCCTTCAACAGATCGGTAACGTGCTTGATAAAGACCAGCGTCTGATCTTTGTTCATCATCAGCATGCCGCCGTGCGGCGAGGACGTATCCCCAAGAGGGTTCGGGACCATCAATGAAATCGCGACCGATGGATCAAACCCTTCGTAGTTGGTCGCGTTGACGTGGGTGTATCCCCTTCGCGAAAGCTCCGTGAATACAAATGGTGATGGGTCGCCCAGCCAGGATCGATCGCCGATGACGACCGAGTGAATATTCGGGTCGAACGAGTCGTCATTGGCATCCCAGTCGCCAGCAACAATGGGTCCGACGAACACACACGCCAGCAGCAGGCATCCGAACAATTGTTTCACTCGATGAATCCTCAAAGATATAGATCGTGGGAATGCCGAAATCAGCACATCGGCCCGATTATAACTACTTCGTCATTTTTCTCCATCGCGACGAATCACCGAAATCTTGAAACCAACTCCGCGACCTTGTGATTCGGTCGACGGTAGGAGACGATCGTGACGTCGATATCGAAATCGCGGTATCGAGTCAACGATCGTTCGATGGCATCAATGATCCACGCGTCGCGATTGCCAAAAACGCCGCCGCCGAGCAGGGTCAGATAAACAATTCTGTTTCCCGTTCGTTCAGCGTTGATGATTCCGGCGCATAGGGTTGCTTCATAGGCTGCGTCGAGAACAAGTTTGGCAAATTCAGCCCACTCGTCTTTCGGTTGACGACCATATGCGACCGGCAACGCGGAACAATACGCCTGGGAGACGCGATGGGCGGCACCGGCCAATGAAACCTCGGGTAGCGTTACTTCAGCGTTCCACTGCAAACCGATCCGCAATTCGCCACGCAGTTGATCCAATTCGTCTTTCGTCGATGACTGCAAACGCGTCGCGATCTTGTCCAGCCCGCCGTCGGACGGGAACAGGTATCCGTTTTCCATCATCCAAAGATTTCCATTTAAGTTACCGAGTCGCTGTCCTAAATCACTCGAACAGTCAATTTGTCGGCTTGTCGATTGACCAATCGCATCGCCAACCGGCGCAAAGTAGTTGCGATAGATTGTGCCGGCACCGCACGCGATGGCACAGCTTGGTCCTTGAGTATGGTCGTATTGATAAATCCCAACGCCACGCTCGGGCGTCACGGTGGGACCAGTCATCTCCAGCAGATTGAATTGCGACGCGACTTGAAACAGTGCGTTCGCATTGGTTGCATCCGCATGGAGTTGCCGGACATCGGCGATCACTTCGCGAATTGCCAGCGTTCCCGCCTGACGGTTCAATCCACTTACCGTCTCGCGTAATTCGGATAACTTCGGTGTCTCCAGATGCCCAAACGCAATTCGATTCCCGTTTGGGCAAACGATGCAATCATCATCGATCTTCAGTTCACGGCGAACCTGATCGGGTGACTCTTCATCGGCACCGGTTAGTTTTTTAAACCAAGTCAATGAGCGGCTCTGTGGGCGAGAGAATGCACCGATGGTGTTGCGCAAACACCGTTTCGGCTCCAAATCGTCTGACGCCGGCAACGGATCGTCAATCCTGGACGGCCAAAAATCTTCGTCAAAGACGCGTAAAACGATCGCGTGGTTCGTTGCCGGTACTGTAGAAACGATATCGTGAGAAGTTCCATGCACGCGTGACGCCCACTGGCTAAACTGGGGACCGAGTTTGGCTATTTTTGTTTGTACCCTTTTGCACTAATGAATTATGAAACGTCGATCCTTTTTGACCACCGCAGCTGCTGCCGGCACCGTCGCGTGTTTGAATCCGTCTCGCCTTGTTGCCGCTGAGAAGATGACATTGTCCAAGGGCGAGGTGATTCTTTTTCAAGGCGATTCGATCACAGATGCCGGTCGAAATAAGAAGTCACCGGTCGCCAACGAAGGACTCGGTCGTGGGTATCCGAATTTCATCGCTCAATCGCTGCGAAGCGACTATCCCGATCTGGATTTGCAAATTCAAAATCGCGGTATCTCGGGAAACAAGGTTCCAGATTTGGATCGTCGCTGGCAACAAGACTGCATTGACATTCAGCCGAAGATCCTAAGTATTCTGATCGGAGTGAATGACATCTGGCACAAGCTGAGCGGGAAATACGACGGAACCGCGGAAACCTATCGCGACGGATTTGCAGCCCTGCTGAAACGCACCCGAGACGCGTTGCCATCGACAACAATTGTGGTTTGCGAACCATTCGTTCTGATCAGCGGAACCGTCAAGCAGTACCAGGATAAATGGTTCCCCGAATTTGACGTGCGCCGAACCTATGCCAAGGAAGTTGCGAGTGAAGCCAAGGCGATCTGGGTTCCCTTCCAAACCATGTTTGACAAAGCAGTCGCCGAAGGAACCGAGCCTGGGAAATTGGCCGGCGATGGCGTGCATCCGACACCGGCAGGTCACGGATTGATGGCCAAAACCTGGCGTGAAGTCGTCGGAGTTTGAACGAGTTGACTTACGTGGCGTGTTGCCAACGAAAGGGCAATCATTTTCGGCTATACTGTCGACTCCGTTTAACGCTACAAACCTTGTTGTTAACCGATGCGACTGCCAAGGACGCTCTGCTGTTTTCGTCGCCGCAGAGCGACGGCAGCTGGATTGAATTGGTCAAGACAAAAAATGACGATTTCAATCCGGGCAGTCCTACGATTCGAATCGATGTTACCGATCATTCGCCAAACGCAATGCTCGGTGTTCAAGGGTTTTTGCAAAACACACAGGACCCTGCTGCCGATTCGCTTCAGGTTTGGTTGGAAGTATTGAATTCTCCTGATTTGGTAGCCGCCAACACCACCTATTCACTCAGTTACACCATATCCGCAACCGCGGTACCAGAGCCTACGAGCCTCTTTTTTCTCGCTGGTTGTGTTGCGTTTGCCGCAGTGCGTCACCGACCCAGACGATTCGCACTGAGTGATTGCTCAAACGCCCAATGATCCCGTTAATCGATCTATCCAGGCATTGTGGGTGCGATAGCATTACAAAACCGTCGACGCCCAACCTGATCCGCTAGTTTCCTGCACGATACGTCGGCACCGGACGCCCGGGGCGAAAGCTTTCCATGGATTCGATCTCGGCCGCCACGCCCAGCTTTGAAGCAAGATCTGCGATCGAATCGGTAACAGTTTTCTTCAACGATTCGGGATCCAAACAAACTCGCGCGTTGACAATCACTGACAAATGCTTTCCCGATGCTCCGGAGGAGACAGACAACATCGTCGGCGTGTCGCTGCTGACTAGATTCGCTACCGCTACCGAATCAGCCCCCGAACAAAGCACCTTCAGGTGTGCCGGTTCGGCATCGATCGAAATCAATCTTTCACGCACGGTATCAACGATCTGCATTGCGACGGAATCAATCGGAAGTCCGGTTTCGGTCGACAGTGCGACCGTTGCATTCAACCATCCGAGTTCTGCTTCGCCCTCTGCGTAGACATCATAGTCGACCGTCATGAACTCGCCGCGTGGTGATGAGGTTGCCGCAAGTGCGTCGTAAAGTGAGTCGACGTTTTGACCTGTCTTTGCCGAGATGAACAAGACGGGCCGGCCCGGGTATTGCTCTTCGACGTTGCGGCGAAGTGATTCCTGTTGCGAATCTTCCAGCTCGTCGACTCGGTTGATCAGGATCAATTCGGCCTCCTCCAGCTGCTTTCGAAAGATATACTCGGCCTTTTCGGAAAAGCCGCGTTTCCCTTCGCCGCTCAATATCTTCGCGCCGTGGCTCGGTTTCAGTACGACCGCGTACGGGCTGTGGACAAATTTCTCGCCCAGTTGCTCCATCATCGGTATCGCAATCGTGGCGACCAAATCGGTGCAGCTGCCCACCGGCTCGGCCAGGATCA
>JAGQPO010000087.1 GCA_020426665.1 Planctomycetales bacterium | reverse complement strand
GCAAATCCATGTCCAAGTTCAATCGGTGTGCCCAATTGTCTGCGCGACCGGCTGCATTTCGGCCCGCTTGGATTCCGGTTCTGTAATCTCCGTAGACGTAGAACTTGGGACGGACCAAATTCATCGGCCCGAACAGATCACGGCCACGCGGAGTGATTCCATCGCCGTACCAGATTCGTCCCCACTCGATCCAAGGATGCTGGGTCGGAACATTGTGCTTGGTGTCATAGACCCATGCCTCGCGTCCGGCGTCATGGTACAACGCATCGGAATCGATCGGTGGTTGCGAGAAATCGAGTGAGTTGGGGTGGGGAATGATTCGCGACAGGTCGATGCGGTGGTTTTCCGTTAACCGAGACCCGATCGTTTGCGTCGGCGGGTCGACCGTGGATGTGACGGCGGATGCAACGGTGTGACTCGCTTGCAATTGCGTTGGAAGTGACGGCAATTCAGCAAGTGTCGTCGGCAATGCAGCGTTCGAATCCTGGGGAACACCGTCGTAGGAATGAAGCAGGACATCGGTGAATTGATCGAGTCGATATTTGGTGACCGAGGACGGTGCGTAGGCGATCGGCTGGTCCGATGAAATGCGTTTCTCACTGCTTCCAATCGGCGACTCACTCAAGCCCGCGCCGTTCGCTGGAAACATCCGATCCGGTTGGGACGAATGACTGGGGGATAGCGGTTGCAATGCGTTTTTAGCTGCGCCAAGTTCGGCAAGCGATTGACGCAGGGCGATTTGAAACCGGCGGTCATCCAGACCGGTTTCGATTTCGGAAGCGTCGAGCGTACTTTTGTGATGGTCGTCGACCGGTGGCAGACGGCGCGGACGATCGGCGCGAACCGTTGACACAAGTGCAATGGCCAGCGCAGGAGCCAGCGCGACGGCGGCAAACAATCGGGTAAAAGAGTTGTTGATCATCATCGCACCCAAATCGTTTGACTCTGCGGATGCAGATCGAGCGTGTTTTCCAGCATGCGATGGATCATGTCCGGGGTGCTGTTAATCTGTCGCATGAAATAAATCGGCTCGGTGCGGTTTCTCATTCGGACGCTCAATCGATAGGCCCCCTTTTTGGTCAGCGCCGATGCGGGCACGGTGAACTTTGCCATTCGCGAGTCAAGCGGAGGGATCGAGTGCGCTTCCATTCGGATCAACGGCGGGTGATTCAGGACCGAAACCGGCACCGCGCCTGGCCGCAAGAAAACGAGTTGGTCGACAGAGAAGTTGAACGGAAGTGCCGCCTCTCGATCGGTCCCTCGGACGTTGTTGATCAAGAATTTGGTTTGCAGGTTGAACAGGTCACGGTCGCGTGGAACACGATGGGTCGCGACATCGACGGAGTGCATGTCGGCCAGGTCACCGTGTCGGTCCAGGTAACCACTTTCCCAAACCCGGCAGCCGTCGGGGTCGATCAGTGCCACGTTCAACCAGAGTTGTGGTTGTGCACCCAATGATCCGGTGGGCAAATTGTGACCTTCGCTGACATTGCAAACGCGATAGCTGAAACTCATTTGTCGTCCGGCTTCGGGATCATGGTCAAAGAACGGACCTTCGATTTTCAGTCCGGCCTCCATGGTCTGGATGGCGGCGGCACGTTTCTGGGCAAGTTTTTCCAGATTGGCGTCAATGATTTTGCGACCGTCACGACGATCGTCTTCGGTGTCCCAAGGTTTCGGGAACACCATGACGTCGGTCACCGAAGATTCGAAATCATCGGTTCCCCATCCGGCGCGGTAGTCGAATGCCAGCCATTCCCGAGGCGTGTACTGTTTCGCTTTGGGGTTGTGCGGAAAGATACCCGGATGCGCGATTGAATAACCCGGTCCCCAAAACATGTGGTTGGACTGCTTTCGTTTCTCGCCAAACGGTTTGTCGCCAAGGTGGGCGACGAAGTCCGTGTCGTATCCGAGTGGTTTTCCGGGGATGGCGCCCATGTGACATTGTTGGCACGTAACCCCGCGTTTTGCCGCCGGGCCACTTCGATATTGTGCGTGCACGACCTCCAACCAGATGCCCGGATGAACGGCGACCTGGTGGCACGAGACGCAGATGTCACTTTTGGTCAGCGGTTGGAAGAACCGGCCTTCTAAATGAATCGCCTGGCCGGGACCTTTGTCGTCGGGGGACAACTTCAATTTCAATGATTCCGCGTTTGCGATTGCTTCGCGGACCCCCGCACCGCCCTTGCCGCCATACACCGGCGCGTGAATGTTACCGGGCTCGATGCGGCGGTCTCCATTGCTTCGCCAATAGTGTTCGTTGATTCGATGGCAGGCGATGCAGGTGATGCCTTCACGAACAACCGGCGGCGCATCCAAAACGCTCGTTGCGCGGGGGATTTTTAGTTGAGTTTGAACGGGCGAGTGGCATCGCACGCAAAAGCTGCCGACGGTGCCTTTGGAATACTCCGTGATGGCCTGTTCAAATCGATTAAACATCGGCGACACAGCGGCATAGGCGTGACTGCTGCAGCGCCATTGTTCGTATTGCACGGGATGGCAAGCACGACACGTTTCCGCAGACGGATAACAATCTTCCGTCCATAAGTCCTCGTGGGGATCTCGTTTGCCAGTGTCCTGGTTTGCGTTTGGCGTTTCGACAGGGCCCAGTCCGTGAAGTGGATCCTGCATGAAATCATCATTTAACAGGTCGCTACCCAGCAAGTCGTCGCTCTGAGGGGCGCCACTTATAAGATCAACATCCTCAGCGGCGGCGTGGTTTTGCAGCGATTGTCTGAGCGCGTCCACCGTTGCCTGATTGCGTGGTGTGCCTTGTGGCAGTTCCGCGAATCGTTCGAAAGAGAAAAACGTTTCCGGAGTCCACGGCTGAGACGGGATCGGCGGTCTTGGAACGCGTCGATCGGGTGCCATTTTTTGCCATGAATCACGTCCCGCCGGCGCGGTCCAGTTTTGGGCCGCAACCTGGTCCGGGTGCTGTATCAGGAATAATGACGCCAGCAGGGCTGCGTGTACGATGAATCTGGACTGCATCGCCTGCCTGCCTGCCTGCGTTTGATGATTCACAAATTAACACCAATCGTCGATGATCGGTCTTCAATCTGGATTCGTCCTGTTAGGACCGTTGGATTCGGTCGGACTGATATTGCTGTTTCAAACCATCTAACCGGTACACTTTGCCGGAAAAAAATCCTCGGGGGGGATAGTGAACAAGCCACGGCGATTCAGAAATGGAGCTAGGGTTTGGCGTCAACGCATCGGGCGTTAACACATTTCCATTTATGACTTGAAGTCAGTCCCCGGCAGACACTCATAGCAGGTGTTAGACAAATGCCTGAGTACACCTACAAAACCGTCCCCGTTGAGGGCCAAGAAAAGGTCTATCGCTGTAAGGTGGTTGGTGACAGTACAGCCATCCTGTTTGTGGGACACAAGCCACTAAAAATCTTCGTCCGTGAAACATCCGGAAACGGTTTCACGCTGGGCATTGATCCAAAGTTGACCAAGCGGATCAGTGCCGGAAAAAGATACGAGCTGCGATACGATGATCGCCGAATCGAAATCATCGCCGAGTCGTTTGTTGAGACGGTCCAGGGAGAAGCTCGACTGCGTGTCGGGACCATCCGTGAATTCGAACCTGTCAAACGCTGGGCATTTCGTCTCCCTTTCACGAGAGGTTCTCGGGTGATATCTCACGAATCTGGCATCAATAGCGGTGCTGCCTACGGCGGATTTGTACTGGTTCTGTTCTGTGTCATGTCGTTACCGGGAATCGGTGACAAACTAGGTACCGCACCCAGAATCGAATCGGCGTTACAAATGATGTCAAAAAACGTCGGTGAAGTTGTCAGGACGTTCCGCAACTAAGACCGCAAATCTTTCCTAAAGCCTCTCATCGGCGCAACCGATACAAATGGTGTTCGCTTTGCGGACACCATTTTTTTTATGCGCCCCATCCAAAAAGAATCGTCGCGGTCGGCCGCGACGAGCGTGTCTGAGAGCAATTCAATGAAAACCGACCACGCCCTGGCTGGAATGCCAATCGCTCCATCGATCACGCGTGTTTCACGACGGTTGCTCGGATTGGTGCTCGTTGTCGGCGTGATCGTTTCCGGATCGGGTTGCCGTCTGTGCTGTGATCTGGAGGATCGGGACTATCCGGCCTACGGCGGGGCATGGGAACGCACCAGCCGAAGTTCCGGGCGGGTGGGCAGTTTGTTTGATCCTGGCGGTGCACGATCCAGTCAGCTTTCTCCACGCGATCAAGCGGGTGACGATGACGGCGGCCGTCGACGGATTGCTCCCGGCCGCAACAACGCCGGCGAAAACGAAGGCGATGGCACTCCGCGGCCCAACGATTCGCAACAAAAATCGGATCAAGAGACCGAGCAAGAGTTCCAGGATCGTCTGAAGAAATTGCAGGACGAAAACGACATGTTGAGCGCCGAAGTGATTCCCGGAGATCTGGCGCCGCCGACATTGCGATAAGTTAGGTGTCTCGGAATAACATCCGCGCTTATCTGGTCGAAGCAATCGCAACGCGAATGCGCAACTTCAATACTGACCCGTTCGGGTTGTGATTCGGGTTGCAAGGTGTTGACTGGATGTTCAGTCGCCGCCACACAGACGCCGATGTTTTCGTTACCCTTTGGCAAACACCACATGCCAATCACGCAGGGAACACGCGGGACGCGGGTAATGGGCGAGATCGAAAAACGCAAAGAGAAACTTCATCAGCTTTTTAGAACACTTTCACCGATCAGTGCGTTTTCCAAACAGCAAGCGCGCGAGTATTGTGCCGAGCTGACGCCACATTTCGTCGCTTTGGTCCTTGGCGATTTGGTCCGCGAAGGGATCCTGGACCGGTACGAATCGTCGGAGCAGGAGACGTATGCGTGGCGAAACGCTCAAATCCGAGTCGACCCGTCACATTGGATCGAACGTCAGGTCAGTGGGAACCAGGTCACGGCACAGCCCGAAATGGAACGTCCGCGTGAAAGGTTGTTGGCGGTCGGCGCGGAATCGTTGACTGTCGCGGAGTTGTTGGCCATTTTGATTCGAGTCGGTGTCCGCGGCGAATCGGCGATCGAATCCGGACGCCGTTTGTCCAACGCGTTTTCCAGCAACCTGTCGGATTTGCGTCGCAGCGGAAAAGACGAGTTGCGAAACATCAGTCCGGCCATCACGGTGACCAGCTATGCGGCCCTGATGGCCGGAATTGAACTCGGGCGCCGGGTTTCGCGAGACGAACAGATTCAGCGTCAAAGCAAGTCGCCGATCACCAGCACGGGCGCCGCGATCGAATTCTGCGACGAGGCCTTCAGTGGGCTGGCACACAGCGGCGTCCAAGAGGAGTTCCATATCGTAACGCTCAGCACCAAGCACCTGCCGATCAACACCCATTTGATCACGCGGGGGACGCTGGACGCCAGTTTGGTTCACCCTCGCGAAGTCTTTCGGCCGGCGATTCGAGATTCGGCATCGGCTGTCATTTTGGTGCACAACCACCCGTCGGGGGATGCAACGCCGAGCCGTGAGGATCATCAGGTCACCGACCGATTGACCGAGGCCGGAAAACTGCTGGGGATTACCGTTTTGGACCATATCGTCGTCGCGTCGCAGGGATCGGTCAGTATCCGAGAATCTTTGTAGAAATCTATCGGTCGATGCCCACTCGGACGAAGGTCGGTCAGTGAGTATTCTGGATCGGACTAAGGTGTATCCCACTTCTTTCCCCCGTCCATCCTTCGACTGAATTGTCAAAAATGATGTTGTTCCCTGGAAATGCAGACCGACACAGCCGCTTTCCCCAGCATTTTCTCCGGTTGACCCTAGCGTTTTTCGCGATCCATCTGGTGCCGGCGACAACCTGGGTCGCTGGTTTGGCGGCCGCTGAGCCGGAGTCGGGAAAGGTTGCGGCCGAATCGGTTGATGAATCGGATACAGACGCCGAAACAGATCCGATGAAGTGGATGCAGAAGCAATCAATCGTCACCGGCAAGCCGATCTACGGACATTGGGGAACCGATGCGACGAAATTCAGCAGTTGGACCAATCACAGCAATCGATTGATTCCTGTGTATACCTATGGATTGACGCTGTCGACATTGCGTGAGCAGGGCAGTGTTTACGCGTCGGCCGATCGATTGGCAAAGCTGGATGGGACGCCGGGCGCTAATTCGGTCAATCCGCTGGCCCTGTACTACGACCAGACCGACGTTTATCAGTTGCAGAAAGCCGCGATCGAGGCCGGATGCACCAACATTATCTTGATCGTTTTTGACGGCATGGATTGGCAAACGACGCAGGCGGCCGCGATGTACAAGACGGGGCGAGTCGCATACGAATCGGGCCGAGGAACGGGATTGGCCTTTCAAGACGACCGCCGCGCGATCACTGATTTTGGTCTGGTGTGCACCAGTGCCGCTGCAGACGGTGCAAAGACAGACGTTGACGCACAGCGTGTGTTGACGCTGAACTCGGAAACAAATCGCGGATACGACGTGGGGCTGGGAGGCCCAACACCTTGGCAGGAACGAATTAACAGTCCGTATTTGATCGGCGAAGATAAATCTCAACCGCACACGGTGACCGATTCGGCATCTTCGGCGACCAGTTTGTGTAGCGGTGTAAAGACATACAACGGTTCGATCAACATCGCCTTGGACGGTTCGTACGTGACTCCGCTTGCTCGCGAATTACAACGTGACCAGGAGTTTAAGGTCGGCGTCGTGACCAGCGTCCCCATCAGTCATGCGACGCCTGGCGCGGCATACGCCAACAACGTCTCTCGCAAAGACTACCAAGACATCGCCCGCGACATGGTCGGTCTTCCGTCATCGGCCCACCGCAATGATCCGTTACCGGGTGTGGACGTTTTAATCGGCGGCGGCTGGGGAGAGGGCAAGAAAGAAGACAGCGTTCAAGGGACCAACTATGCCCAGGGAAACATGTACTTTCACCAGGACGACATGCGTCGGGTCGACATGAACCACGGTGGAAATTACCGAGTCGTACAGCGGACCGCCGGTAAATCAGGCCGGAAATTGTTGATGGATGCCGCCCAAATCGCAGCCGACAACACCGATCGATTGTTGGGTTACTTTGGAACCAAGGGCGGCCACATTCCATTTGAGACCGCCGACGGTCGATACGATCCGACGATTGATGTGAAGCCGACGGAGATGTATTCCGAAGCCGATTTGTTCGAAAACCCCACACTCGCCGACATGACCGAAGCGGCGTTGCTGGTGCTGGAGCAATCGATCGATGGCTTTTGGCTGATGATCGAAGCCGGCGATGTGGACTGGGCCAACCATGCCAATAATCTGGACAGCAGCATCGGTGCTGTCCTCAGTGGCGAAGCGGCGTTTCTAAAAGTGATGGACTGGGTCGATGAAAACGCCGCGTGGGACCACACCGCGATCATTGTTACTGCGGATCACGGGCACTATCTGGTGATCGATCATCCGGAGGTCATCGCCGAAGCCGGACGCAACACGCGCCGCCCAGCAACCCAAGGACAAGCAAAACCGTAGAACTTGGTTCCGGAATCGCAGTCGTTACGGTGATGTTGTCGTAAAAGACACTGTTAGGAATGAATTCGCTGCCGCCAATCATTCGGACGGAGCGGATGCCGGATTGAGCAACCGACAGGTTTTCAAAGACGAAACCGTTAATGGTCGGGATGAAACCTGTGTCCTCGCCGAGCAGCGTTCCGGTACCACTGGAACCTGAAAACGCTTGCAGGACGAGGGTGTCACTCTCTTGCCCAAAGTCACCCATGTCGACAGAAATGGAATCGATCGGGCGATTAAAGTCCAAAATAAAGGCACCAGGGTCTAGTTGACTGGTGCCGGTCGCGCCATTGAACGCACTCAACGCATTGAAATCATAGCGATTGACCCATGTCGCGTTGTTTCGAGAATTTACGGCAAACTGCAAGTTTGATTCGTGAGAAATGGCCATTTCTATCCCACCGCTGTTCAAAACGAGCGGCGTGTCAAAAAGCGTGGAGCCCGGATTATCAAGCACCTCGATGGACTCGAAATCAAAGACGACTGTTGTTGCGGACCACGCTGCCGGAGTGTTGCATAGGCACACGAAAAAAATCGTCAGTAATGCTGTAACGGCTTTCATGACTCTGGAGATTATTGTGGCATTGTTGGTGCTGACGGCCAGTTCAGCTGGGAGACCAGCTTTGTAGTGTATATCAACGCATGCCGAAGATGCAAAAAAAGTTCATCGCCAGGCACGGCATGGCCTATCTCAGATGTAATTCATCGCTAGTGGTCCGCCGCACCTCAGATTTCGCGATTGTCAGCTAAGGCAAAACTTCGACGATGATTGGATGAGTGGCAAGTCCGCCATCAATTTCCGCGGTCAAGAAAAACGACCGCTTACCTGGGATCGCTGTTTCGTCGGCGGTGACGAAGAATTCACGCTCCGTCGCACCGGCTACAATCAGCAATCCGTTCAAGCCGATGTTGTCGACGTACACACCTTGACTGGCGTTTTTCCCGGATCGTTCTTTTCCGAATGAGACTTCGTTTTGGAAGCCTTCTTTTCGGTTGATCAAGACGCGGGCCGAAACGGTTTCGCCGCGTCGAACGCGAAGGGTCCATCCTTCGTTGTCGCCTACCTCGCTGTTGGCCGGTTTGATCATCGCAGCAACTTGTGGCTGCGACGAATCGAATTTCAGCTTCCCGATCGAGCCAACTGATCTTTCGACACGCTTGCCATCAACCATCGCCCAGGCGGTCAACGTCGGTTCGATCTCCCCTTCCCATCCTTTTTCATCCGCCGACGCCCAAACCATCCCGGTCGCGTATTGTTGACCGGCCTCGATGGTGATCGGCGAATTGCTGATCAATCGATCTGGTAGTCCGTCGATTTCAAATGTCACGGGGCCGTCGTAACCGTCAATTCGATCAATCGAGACTTTAAACTCGCGACCGGTTGCCGGATGCAATGGTTTGCCAATCGTTTGTGTCCGAGCGACGAATCCCGGTGTCGCAGGGCGGATCGTCAGACGATAACGATAGTCATCGCCACCTTCCCCGCGTGTGTCGCTGATCCGCACGGTGTAAAGTCCGTCGTCGGGTGCGGTAAACAGAAGTCGGCTATTTTTGCCGGCCATCCGATATGGATCGTCATCGTTTTCGAAGACAACGTCAAACGTGGGTAACCCATTGGCCAGTGGTTCGCTGCCCGGCGGCAAGGGACGAACGATGTATGCCGGCTCGCCCAGGGCGTGTGTTGTCCCACTGGTTCCAAAATAGGTCCAACGGTTTCCTTCGCCCGGATAAACATCAAAACCCGAATCGGGACCGCGCGGGTGCATGTGCAAACGCGTGACCTCGCCGGCCGCATACAGGTATTCACTGAGTTTCATTTCTTGCCAGTTGAACACCCGGAAATCACCGGTTTGGCTACTGTCTTTTCCACGAAACGTAAAGTAAGAATCACGGATGGCTTGCAGGCGAACGCGGATAATGGGAACGCCGTTCGCATCCAAAACGGTAACGATCGGGTCCAATCGACCGCCTGGGGAGCCGTCAACGGTAATGGCGTCCGCGTCGATCGCCCACAATTCGCCTTTGCCGGCGCGCCAACGATACAAGTCGGCTTGAGACGGCTCAGTGATTTGGCCGGAGATGGAGACGTGGCGCGGCGTGTCCAAAACCGTCGCTCGCCAATCCGTGTCAACCGTTGCGACGGCGCCGGACTGATTGATCGCAGAACGCAGCTCCGTTTCATCCAAGGTCTGGGCCACTCCCAAGTCCATCAGAACGGGGTGGACGTCGGCGTCGGATCGATCGATACCGCCCGCCCGGGTCAAAGGGATCGGCCGAGAGACCAATTCGCCATTCATGAGCGAGACGTTGACCGTTGTTCCGTCATGCGAAAAGAAAAGGTCCGTTCCGGATTCGCCGAGCGATTCGAGTGACGCAATGGGCTGCCAATCGGCCGTGCGAACCAGCTTGATCTGACCGGATTCGGCGATTGCCACAAGCGATTGACCGTCGGGCGATATCGCAAAGTTCACGATCGGGGTTTCGTCGATGAAACGCGTTGCAACGAGCGGATTGATTTTCGGTTTTTCGGTCGATTGCAATTGCCACACTCGTAAACGATTGTCGGCACTTCCGGCAACGATAAATTTGCCATCACGAGTGACTGCAACGGCCAAGACCTCACCTTCGGGTTGGCTGAGCGTGTCCAATCGAATGCCTTGTTCGACGTTCCAAACTTTGGCGGTCTCGTCGGCGCAGGCGCTGACCAACACCTTGCCGTCGGGCGAGAACGCGAGATCAAAAATGGCTCCGTTGTGACCGACCAGCTCACGGATCAGGTCACCACTTGCGGCATCCCACAGGATAATCTTGCGATCGTAGCCTGCCGTTGCGATGACGGATTCATCGGGAGAGAACGTTGCGGCATAAATCGTGTCACGGTGTCCGATGAACTCGCGAATTAAATTTCCAGACGCGGTTTCATAAATTGCCGCGCGACCATAGGCGCCGGTCAACCCGGAAGCGACCAACAATTGTTTTGCAGAGCCCGAGAATCTGAGGGAGTTGATTTTTCCCAGGTCGGCATCTTCAATCGAAACCAGTTCACTGTTATCGCCCGAGATTTGAATTCGGCCAAAGGTTGCACGTGCAATCGTCTTACCATCCTTAGAAATGGCAATCGCGGTGATTGGAGCGGGGACAGATGGCTTGGGCTGGATGTCTGGTGTGCGTATCGTGCGTTTGATTGGCATGTCGCCTTCGGGCCCGATCGCTCCCTTTTCAATCCAGTTGGCCAGGATTTCAATTTCAGCTTCGCTGGGACCTTCGGCATCATCCGGCGGCATCGCGGGTTCAAGTTTCCCTGTGACCATCAATAACAATCGGCTACTGGCCGGCACTCCGGCGGTCACCGCTACACCCGAGTCACCTCCCACCATCAACCTGGCAAAGTCGTCCATGACCAGTCCGCCTTGCGATTCGTCCGCCGAATGACACCCGATGCAGTATTTCTGGAACACCGGATAAACGTCACGCTGGTAATCAACCGATTCCGCCGCCATCGAAGCGGATGTTGCGATTGCATACAGAATGGGACAGACAGCCAGAAAGTATCGGGAGATCATTTCGTCCACTGGAGGGATCGGAGGTGTCGTGGAGGCGGGAAACCGGTATTGTAGCTGTGATTGAATGGCCGATCGAGCGAGAGGAGCATTTTTACGGCACTCTGTCGGCGCCGGTTGCCGTTTGACGGGCCGATGTACGCGGCTTCGGCGTATTGAAGTTGCGTTTTAATCACAGCCCGAATGCGTCAGCGAGGGAAACCGGTGGTGCCTGGTCCCTCGCTGACGCGTTCGGGTTAGGAA
>JAGQPO010000006.1 GCA_020426665.1 Planctomycetales bacterium | reverse complement strand
CGTTTGGTTTCAAACGATCGGAAACTCATGTCGTTCTGGTGGGACTGTTTGATCTGGGGACAATTGCCGCAGCCCAAACGAAACCGTTGACAACCGCCGGAAAAGTGACAACCACCGGTCAACGCATTCATGTCATGCAAGGTCCAAACCACCGGTTGTTCTGTCGTCAGCGATCCAAAGAAGCTTGGGAAATCGATGAATTTTGAAATCCAGTGCAGATGAATGATGTGTTGTTGATCGATCCTTTGCTGGTGGGCGGGATGGTCTAGTGGTGGCCATTTCGTCGATGGCTTTCCATGTGGAGAAGTGAAAATCTCGGCGCCTTTGTCGGCACCGCGCGTCGCACGTTTGAACGCCTGGCGGTGTAGTCGGAACCGCACTGCGTCGGCCGCACCCTGCAGTGCACCGGGTGAGGACCACGAAGTGGAGTAAAACTCCTGGCGGTCATCAACACCAAGGTGCGGATCTGAAAATGTTTCGCCGGCAAGGTATTGGAATCGACTTGCAACACCGTTGGTCAACAGCGCGCGATGCAGTTGTTGAGCTGCCGTCGATGCTCCGCCTTGGAGAAAGGTGTTGAAATGACTGATGTACACGCGAATCCACCGGAGATCAAAGCAATGGAAGAGTGTCGGACTCTTCTCACTTCAATCGCCGAAAAAGGCGGTTACCGATGAGTCATCTGGCGCCGGTTTCGTCTGGTCCGGTATGGCAAGCTGTGTCGGTCACATCGCCGGTGGCAGGATTGCCGGATGGTCGGCTAGAACGGAAGCGATTTCAAGAAATGCTGGTCGAATTGGGCATAGTCATATCCGTCAACGTCGCCGTCACCGTCGCTGTCAAAGGCAGCGTCATAACCGGGCATTCCTTCGGATTTCATGAACGCGAGCGCGAATCGGCCAAAGTCCATGGCGTCGACATCACGATCGCCATCGCTGTCCCCAAAGATTCGAAAGAACTCGTCGGTTGAATCGTCGCCGAATACAATGTCGGCGGCCAATCGGAACGCGGCGTCGTTGGATGCGCCGATGCCGGATGAGCTAACAACCAATTCATAATTCCCATCGGCCAGCGAGTTCAGGCCGCCACGAGAATCGACCGATGGACCGGGCAGAAATGTCAGTTCTGCCACCGTCGAGTCGGCTGATTGGTTGGCCAACAACGTGTTGACCAATTCACCCGTGATAAGATTGCGCAGAACAAAAGCGTTTTCGGAAACATCGACACTCTGATTGAACGACACATCGATCGTCGTAATTTGTGATCGATCGGCATCGCCGCCGTTGATTTCGATGCGGTCAATCTCAATCTGAGGTAGATAGTCAACCACAAACGTTTCGCTACGAACTCCGCCGTCTTGATCGTCGATTGTGATGATGACCTCATAACGACCGGGCTGTTTGTACTGGTGGTCGATGTGAAAATTGGGAGTCTGGTCCAGCACAATTGGTTTTTGTATCCCGTCACCAAAGTCCGCCAACCCCAACAGCAGATCCGCGCCCGGATCGCCATAGGTTCCGTCGATTTGGATGACGCCGTCTTCACTGGTCGATCCGATCAGCGACGTTAAATTGGGTTCAACATTTTCGTACGTCAGCGTTACCGGATCCGATGTCCCAGTCGCGCCGTTGTTGTCGGTTACACTCAACACAACCCGATAGGTGCCTTCGTCCATCGCCGTGAAGAACCAGTCTCCAATGACCGGTCCGGTTCCTTCCAAAGAATCGATCGGCTGCCCCGAACCATCGGTTGCAACCCAGCGATACGACACGACACTATCGGCGGCCGCGTCGGTCACCGAGCCAATCAAATGAACAGAGCTCCCTTCCGAGATCGGCGAATGAGTCTGCGGCGAAACCGTGACGACGGGAGCCAAATTGTCAACGGCCAATTCCAGCTGATCGGTCAGTGTTTGGCTGGCGGTGTTCATTGCCGAAAGCGAAACCGTATAGCGACCCGCGACATTGGGCGTAAATTGAAACGTCTCTTCGGTGCCCGTCGCGACAACGGTCGAACCCGACGTCACAACCCAACTGTAATCAGTCAGAGTGGTTTCCGTGGTCGCGGCAAAGTCCAACGTCTGACCTGCCGGGACGATGCGATCCGGTCCAATACTCAATTGACGGGTCACACCGAAATCAATCGTCGGACCGAACGCGCCACCGATAAACGATGTGCCTTTGGTAAAGCGAATGTAGTCGACTTCGGATGTGCCGGCGTAAGCTGTTCCTCCGTCTCCGAAGACCAGCCGGGGTGCGTTTTGAAAATCGACTCCGGAAGCCAGCGGTGTGCCGCCAGGATTCAGTAAAACGTCATCGCGCCAAACGTAGTATTGGTCGGCCCGACCGGGCATTTGCACCAATCGATAATTGTGAAAACCATCCGTATTGTCGACGGTGACAAGCGGGGTCGTGGACGTGCCCCATCCGACGCTGTCTCGACCGATGTTGAGCAGACTGTTGGAAACCGTTCCATCGGCCGACGTTGCCAGCGTGAACGAACCACGTGATCCTTCGGTCGTCCCGTCGTCGATAATCTTGACTCTCGCCTCGATGGTGTAGCCCGACTGGACCGTTGGATTCAGCACCGGCCATGCCGTTGTCGTGTCGGTGCTGTTGCCCCATGCCTGGTTGGTTGTGATCCTGGTCACGCCGCCGGAAACAAGCGGAGATCCCGTTGCGGTCAAGTCCGAAAGACCGTTGCCATCCAGATCGATCGAAGCGGAATCCCGCGGATCGACGTCGAATTCGTAACTAAACTCAAAGTCGATCGATGGTTTGACAGGTAACCCCGGCGACAACGGCCCCAAAGTTTTGACCGAATCACCGGAGGCTTCCCATCCAATGGGCAATATGGTTTCGATGTGGTCGGTGGCCGCGGCCGGACCGCCGCTGATGCTGTAGTTGCCTTCACCATCTGTCACGGTGCATGCGATGACTTCGCCGATCGCGTTGACCAAGTGCAGTGTGACGCCGGCCACGCCCCCTTCGCCCGCATCGCGCGATCCGTCGCCATCCAAGTCGTAAAACACACTGCCGGATTCAAAACGATTGGCAATCAGACTTACCTGGCTGAATTGAATGTTATCGATTCCGACGTTTTCCGACCCGGGACCCGGATCGAAACGAATCCGCAACGTCGACGCTGTCAATGCGGACGAGAAATCAAAACTGCTATGCGTGCCATTGGCGCCTAGGATTGTGAATGTGTTCTGTCGGAACAGAATCGTCCCGGTTTCGTCCAAGACTTCGACGAAGTTGATTGGTTGATCGGCCTGAAGCCAGCCGGCCATGTCAAATCCATGGAGTGCAACACGATAGCCGGGATCAGCGGTCAAAGTGATCTCGAGTGGATCGGTATTTGAGCTGGGTCGATAGATGACGTCTGTCAGGTTTCCATAACCTCCGCCCCAATACCTGGCTTCATTTTCGTCGCCGTAGGAGACTTCGACGTTCGGCGTTGACGGCCCGTTGGAACCGCTGCCATAGCTGAATGCCCCTAGAGTCGTCGAAGTGACGCGATCGCCGTAATCTTGCGCGATACCGCCGAGGGGTGTCAGGGCGCCCTGGAAAGTCAGAATCGTCGACGAATTGATGTCTGCCGCGGCGAATGCGTCGGATGCGTTATCCACAGTCAAATCGAAGACCTGGTAACTTTCGCGGCCCCGTCCGTCAGAGGCAGTGACGATGATCAGCGCCGAAGTGGGAACATTCCAATCGTAGGAGAGCAGTAAAACGGACCCTACGACTTGCACGCCAACGAGTGGATTGTTACTGGTCGCACCGAATGTGATCGCGTCTCCGTCCTGGTCGACCATCAATCCATCAATGGTTTCCAGTTGTACGGCATAGCGTCGCGAAGCACTGCGAATCGCGGCCGGTCGTGAATCATTCACGCCACCCACAACATCACCCAACGCACCGTTTGCGTGTTGCCCGGTTGAATCGATCAGTTGATTGCCAGAAGTTTCATCAAATCGGAAGTACGCCAACATCGCCGGGTCGATGATTCGATTTGTTTCATATCGGTTCTGGATTTTTGCCAAATGATCCGCAGGCGAATCGCCGGTCGTGTCCCAGAAAATCAAATCATCCAGACGCCCCGCGATCGATTGGTTGGAAGCGTATCCGCCACCGGCTGCGTTATCCTGGTCCTGACCCAACACCAATCCGTCAATATCAAGGACGCTGGAAATGCTCGCCACGATTGGCATTGTTCCAATCGAGTTCCCGTCGACGTAAACGGTGATCACCGGCGCCGCGGGTGTGAAGTCACGAACAACGGCATAGTGATGCCATTTGCCGTCATTGATGTTCATCGAAGCGTTAGTAAACGAGTAGAACCCGTCTTCATTTTGAACTTGAATCGTCGTGTTGCCGACGGACGAAATCAGGAATTGGTCACCATCGACGGTCGCCGGTCCCCACGCAGAGACCATTGTATGGTAGGCACCGGGATTGGCACCGGTAGCTTCGTACCAGAATTCAATCATGAACGATTCGGCGCCGTTCAAGATCGTACTGGGCAACACGGCGATCTGGTCATTGAAAGACAACGACGATCGCGTCTCGGGACGCGATGTCAGCGGCGGGATCCGTTTGATCTGTGGCGCAGAGTCATTCGGTGAAATGATCACGTCCAAACCGGGATTCAATGTGCTCAAGATCCCAGTCACATGGCCTCGCGAAGACCCACTGATTGGATTGTCAAGGAGCGAGATTGATTGGAGATTCAATCTCGGCGGCGTCACGGATTGAATCCTTGCCGCATCAAGAATTCGAGTGGCACCGGCGTCGCTAGTAACATCTACCGACAGAAATCCATTGTCTGACTGATACCGTCCGAGACGAATCCAAGCCGTTCCATCAATGATTGTCGAATCACCTCGATTTACCGGAGCGACGGCTTGGTCAACAGTTATCTGATCAACCACGGTCCCCGCATGGATTTCGTATGTCACGACTCCGCCGGCGAGCGGAAGATCGGGCCAGGTCACCAACAAGTCGACCGGTTCGGTGCCAACTTCGAATTGCCAACCAGCGGTGCCAAGCCCCTTTGTGATCAAATAGGTATCGTCCCACGCGGTCCCGGACGCATCACCCGTCACCGGCGCGTCAATGTCGGAGAAGTACCCTTGCGTCGGAATGCTAGTGGCGTCAATCACTTGGCTGCCGATCAATGGTTCCAAATCAACGATACTGTTCCCGTCCAGAACCAGTCGTTTCAAATTCGGGAATCGGTTGATTTCGTCCGCGGTGATCGATGCGATCGAAGCATTCGCAGCGATCAGCACTTCCAATTTATTAAATGCCGGCAAGTCAAGAGAACCGAGCGGGTTGCCGCTGATATCAAGCACTCGCAAGTTGGGCAAAAGTTCCAATCCGGCAAGATCCGACAACCCGAGCCCCGACAGGTCCAAGTATTCGATTTGAGCCAACTCGCTGGCGTACCAAGCCTGGTGCAACACGACGCGGCCGGTGGAATCGGAGGTGGCCGGATGTCCCATTGCCAGGGCGACCGATCGACGCAACAACGGCGCCATCGACCCGGGGATGGGCACCACTTGGTCCGTCTGCAAGGGCGTCAGCTGTTCCAACTGTATGTACAGTTCATCGTTGATCGGCTGAAAGAATTGTCGATAGTCAACCGCCTCAAGTTCGCTGGATACCACGAAACGATCAACTCCTTCGTCGCCGGAGATCCAGTCGGTTTGCGAGCCACCTCCGATCCGGTCATCGCCTGGTCCGCCGTATAATCGATCTCGATCGCCGACGGGGTGCGATTGGCCTAAGGTGGGTGCATCGAATTCGATCACAAAAGGTAAGGCATCAGCCGCCGCCGGATCGCGATGGACTTTTAAGTAGTATTCGCCAGCGACCATGTTCCGCAGATCCACCAGTGTTTGATCGATGACCAATGGGTGGCCGAATCGGTCCATCAAGTCGATACGCAAATCATTGGTAAAGTCATCTGTTTCCACTCGAACGTAGTCAGCCTGATCTTGCGTCGCGATGCCGTCGCCGCCGGTGGTGAATTGAAACCACTTTTCATTCTGACCCACCTGCATGAAAAAATCGGGGCCGCTGAACCGTTCCGGTATTCCAGTTTCCGTATCGACCAACAGGTCTCCTCGATTGGACAAGACGGTGATGACTGCGCTGTCAGGCAGCGGAACCAACCATGCTTGGCCGGGTATAAATCGAATGCGCCCTGGATCCGGAAGCGAACGGATCGTTCCGGGTGCCCCGGAAGATCCGATCCAGAGGTCATCGATACCGTCACCATTGAAATCAACAAGCCGGCTCTCGCTGATTGACCCGGCGCGTTCTTCAGCGCGCGTTCCCAGATAGCGTCGATCGGCATCTTGGAGCAGAACAAGGTTTCCGTCGGCTTGCTCCGCGACGGACGCGATGTCAAAGAAGATGGAGACTTGGCCATAGTTGTCGAAGTCAACGGTTTGGCCGTTCACAATGACGTTGATTGAAGGCTGTCCGACAACCAGATCTGCTTTGCCATCGCCGTTCAAATCGCCAACGGAACTGCTCAGCAAGCCTCCGTTTGTCACAAGCAAAGAGGATGGGGCATTGGCCTGGGCCAACCGCAACCAAGGCGTCGGTGTCACCACGCCGTCCCATACCGGTCCACCACGGTAGATGAGCACGCTGCCAGCCAGATCACCCGCGCCTTCGGCGGCTCGATGGATGATCCATTCGTCGAATCCATCACCATCAATGTCGCCGGCCGTTGAAACCGATGCGGCACCACCGGGAACCACGATCGCATGGTCTGATTGCGTTGCGACGTTGATCGTTCCGGTTGTCGTTCCGCCCGAGACGACAAAGACCATTCCGGTTGAACCGTAGGCATATCCAAAAAGATCCGACGACGACACCGCCAGATCATCGAAACCGTCACCGTTAATGTCTCCAATCGATGTAATACTGAAGGTGGCACCGGAATTGATGGTTTCGCCCGCCGGTGGTGTGATCGAATTGGTGCTGAGCACAAGATTCACCGCAGATGGTGTTCCTGCGAGATCGGTAACGATGGTCGCGATTCGATTTCCGTTCGGCGCTTCCGTCCAAATCAGAAGGTCGTCGGTGCCGGTATCATCCCAATTCAAAAACTGCGCATTACTTGTGAACGTGCCCTGATTTTGACCTGTGAACGTGTAGGAGAGCGGAGGATTGCCGACGCCGTCCAAATACCGGTTGGCCACATCGTGTCCTCCCGGATACACCGTGATTGTCGTGAGACAGTTGGTCGCCGTTGTACAATTGATTTCGGAAACCAACAGGTCATCGATTCCGTCTCCAGTCACATCACCGTTTCCGGACACAGGCCGTCCCATACGGTAATTCAATACATTGTCGGTGCGATCGCGGTCGCCGTAAAACGCGACGTTTGAAAGTGCATCGACCGAAACGACGCCGGTCTCCCGGAACGGCCCCATCAACAGGAATTCTGTTTCCATGCCGGTGGTAAAAGTTCCCAGTGCGGTTGTGACAACCATGTCAACAAAACCGTCACCGTTGATGTCACCGATTGACCGGACTCCATCGATCATCAAGTTGTCCTTACCGCCTTCAATCGTGATCGCGTCCGGCAAATCGATGGACGCCGGGTCCGATAAATCGATTCCGGGTTGTCGCGATATCTCCTGGTTCGTCATCGCAGCTGTCCAACCAATCGGCAACAACCGTGACGGGGTGACCAAGGGCGTTTGCCGGTTGCTGGATGAGTCTGTCGTCGTGTCCGAGGGAGATACCGCGGCACCGAAAACGACTGACAAGAACGCTTGGTCTGGGGAGAAGATCGCCAAATCAGCGATGCCGTCGCCATTCAGGTCACCGATAGGATTAAACAGCGGTGTTCCGGTGGGGTCGGTCTGAGAAGCAGACACGATTGAGATCGGCGCATCGGATTTGACCAATCGAAGGTCTGGAGCCGGAGTCGCCGATTGAAGTCGGTTTATCTGCTGCGTCGGATTGTGACTCAGATAGAGATCTGTCACCGAATGTTCAAAGTCGTACCCTTCCAGGAGTGGGTCCGACAACTCATTGGGTACCTGTACCGTTGCGGCAAAGTCCATTCCGCCGTCCCCGTCGAAGTCACCAATCGGTCTTAAGTATGGGATGTCGGCCGTCGTCAACGTGACCGAACGACCCGCTGAGACGTTCACCAGGAAACTTTGTCCGTCACGGCTGGGGTTGCCCGGCGTGGCCCAAACACCGCTGATGATGGCTTCCGCGACCGAAACCATTCCGTTCGAATTAGCATTGAACAATTCGGCCGATGCAAAACCGTTTGTCTGGGGCGCAGAGGTTGAAACGATAGAAAGGTCGCCACCAAAAATCACGTGGAATTGGTTGTCACCCAGAACGGCAAAGTCCAACTTTCCGTCACCGTCCACATCGCCCAGTGGGGCGACACGGCGAGCCGCAATAGAGAACACTTCGTCCGGGCCCAATGGCTGGGTTGCCGGGTCGAGCCACTGTGCCCGCGTACGTCCGGCAAACATCCGCACATCAGATCCGTCGGCTACGACGATGTCGTCCAATCCATCGCTATCAAAGTCGCCGATACCGGCGGCATGGATGGTCGTGGTGGACGTAACGACTGCGAAACCTTCGGCAACACGATCGACCGTTTGCTGGCCTGAGATTGTGGATAATTGTGTCGATCGATTCGAGTCGCCAAACAAGACTTGCAGTGATCGCGCGGAAGACCCTTCCGTCATGATCAGCAAATCATCGACTCCATCGCCGTCAACGTCGCCGGCCCCGGCGATCTGCGTCCGCAGAGCGCCCGAGACATCGGACATGCCGGCGACCAGCATTCCCGGAACCTTGATTTCGGTAACAAATGGAACGGAAGGGCGTTGCGTTTGTGGGTCCAGCAAATCATCGCCCCCGTAGTACAGATATGCGATGCTATCGTTGACTCCCTGTCGCACCGCAAGGATGAAGTCGTCCCGGCCGTCACCGTCGAAGTCGCCGACCGGTATTACGGTGCCTTGACCGATTGCTCCGGCGCCAAGGTCTAAGATCCCTCGCCCGAAGCCGGTGATGGCGTGACCCGACGACGGGTCACGGGCGACGGCGTGGTCGACCGAAACCTCGATTCCCGACAACGGGTCTGACAGAAACTCGATTTCAAATGAGAATTCGTCAGTAACTCCGAAGATTGACAGCATCGTTGCCTGGCCTACGCCGATGTCAAATTCATCGTCAAGTGTCTCCCAAGTCGGATTCTGATCCGTACCGACATTGATCACACGAAGTAGACTAAAGTCCAAAGTCTGGCCATTGCGCACTCCGTTAACGGTCTGGTGAACGATGATCCGATCAGCCAGGTTCAGCGGCATTGATTGACCGCCAAAAGCATTTTCATTGGTCGTCTGCAACAAAAAGCGATCGGCGTCAAACGAGTTGGGTTCCGATTGAAGTTCGACAGTCGACTGTCCCGGACGTAATTCGGGAAGCTCCGTCGCCGTGACTTCGAACGCGATTTGCGGAGTGTTGACTAGGACCGTCACGCGACCAAGGAAGTTGTTTTGATTGACGGCGGAACCGCCAAAAACAATGTCGTCCCCTTCGCCGCCATCAACGAGGTCGTTACCGAGTCCTCCGGAAAGGTAATCGTTGCCTATGCCGCCGATCAGAATGTCATCAAAATCCGTGCCGAACAATCGATCGTCGCCCGCACCGCCAATGACTCGAAACGTGCTCAGCATTCCACCGGCCGCTTGTCGGTCACCGATGGCCAGTCCCCATTGACTGTCACCATCGCCGGGAAAACGGAATCCTCCTTCGCCGTGGAATTCGTCATCACCGCCGCCAAGGTCAACGACAGAGTTTTCGACGGATACAAGTGTGTAGAAATGCTGACGCCGCGCAAAAGTTCCATCCAGGCTGCCCGGTGCCGACAAGAGAAACTCTTGATTGGCACTGTCCCAGATCAAATCGGCGACTTCGTAACGCTGCAAGAATTGATTGAATCGGACGGAAACAAAGTCGTTGATCGGTTGATTGGATGCATCCAAGTCACCACCCAGATAAACGACGCTGTCGTCGCCAACGCCACCATCAAACCGATCACTTTGTGTGGTAACGAAGGTCGTCGATGTACCGGTCAACACCGGCAGCGTGCCCGGAATTGTCTGGAAACGGTCGTCACCCTCCTGTCCGAATAACAAATCGCTTGCACCGTGGTCGTCACCTCCGGTCAGAACATCATTGCCAGAGCCGCCGAAGATGAAGTCCTCTCCGGGACCGCCTTGCAGGACATCGTTACCGGGGCCGCCGAAGATCACGTCGCGGCGTTCGAACCGGACGATCGCACCCAGATCCACAACCGCCGGGGCGGCGTCGCCGGCGAAGTCAAACGCCAATTCATAGACGGTCGGAACGCTGTTCGATTGGACTCGCAACGTGTACTCCACGCCGGCGATCAAGTTGAAACCACTGGCGGTCGGTGTTTCGGCCGTGAGGTTGTCGTTCGCGTATAGTTTCAGCGTCATCCCATCGTCGATAGCTAAACTCTTGATCGAAAGATCCACCAACGAGTCGGATGCGACGGAGAATCGATAGTGGTCGACATCATTCGGATTGTCGATCGTCAGGCCGGTGTAGGTGACACTGCCGACCTGAAGTGACGAAGGTGTGGCGGTCGAACTCGCCGGCAGACCCAGTTGGTCAATCGCGGGATCATTCGCGGGTATCGAAATTGACAACAAAGCATCTTGACCAACGCTGGTTGTTGACAAAGCGATCTTGGATCCTTCCGCACGGGTAGCGATCACCAATCCGGCCGCAGCGGTCAAGTTGATTTGTCTGTTGATGTCGTCGACCAGATCTTCAATCGACTGATTCGGTTCCGTCGCGATGGCATTCCCGTTGGTAACGTCGGCCGGAAGTTCGACCAACACATGTTCGTCGAGATCGTTCACGATCAAATAGAAGCTCGCGTCAGCGGTCAGCACCCCGTTGCTCGATGAAACGGCGCGGTCACCAACGATCACAGGCGGTCCAAATAACTCATACGCGGCTTCGCGATCGTCGTTTCGGGCGCTGGTTGCGTCCGTCTGATCAATCTGGATCGCACGTCCCGAAGCGATCAAAACGCGATCGTCGCCTTCACCGGCATCAATCCAAACCGATTTTTGGACCGTCGGCCCGACGTTGATCACGTCATCGCCGGCCAGTGCATCGATGATGATCGCTCGGAAATCGTCCTCCGGCGGCAGCAATCGACTCAGGCCTTCCGCATCGCTGAATCGTTCATTCAACGCCGCGGCACGGGCAAAGGGATCGTCGTTGGCCAGATTATCTGCCGAGAACAACGTGTCTGGATCCCAGATCAAGTTGCCGTCATCGTCGGTCGCGGCAAAATCCAATCGGACTTGCGCGTCAAAACTGGATAAACCGTTGTTGTTGGTCAGTCGCGTGATCAGGTGATGCCCAACCAGGATCCCAGGTTCGGTCACGAAGTCGACGGAGATCTCATCGTTGGCGTTTGATCCGCCGACATACCAGACCTGGCCAGTTTGTTGTGCGTACGCTTTCCACTCGGCGTTGGCATCACCGCTGTCTAGCGATTCAAACGGCATTCCGGTTCGAGTGTACAATTGGTTCGTGCCACCAGCTCCATACAACAGGTCCAAACCGGTACCACCGAACAACTGGTCATCGCCGGGGCCGCCAATGATTCGGTTCAGTCCCGTGTCTTCAAGAACTTGTTGGCCTCCCGCCATTTCGAAGACGCCAAAATCTTCGCTACCTCCTACACCCGGATCGGACGACCACGCGTAGAGCGCGTTCGTCCCTTGGCCGCCAAGCACGTCATCATTTCCCGCGCCGGCATAAACGATGTCATGATCGGTGATACTGCCGTTGCCTTCGTCACCCCACAGCCGATCGTCGCCCGCGTACCCGAAAATCAAATCGCTGCCACGTCCACCCACGATGCGGTCGCGTCCGCCCGAACCGATGAGTGTGTCGTTTCCGGGGCCGCCGGAAATTGTTGTCACCCAGTCGCCGCTCCGTGAGGTCAAAGAGGAGAAATCAAGTGCATCAGCGCCTTGTAAGAACTGAATCGAATCGTTGCCGGCGCCGCCGTCGATGC
>JAGQPO010000086.1:267-3891 GCA_020426665.1 Planctomycetales bacterium | reverse complement strand
TGTCGAAGCCGAACACGGCAAGCGATGGAAATTAGAATTCGACATTCGCAGTACGCTGGAAACAGATCGCGAGGCACACCGTGGCGAAGGCGAGTCGGCTGGGATCGTCGATAACGAGATCGTTGAATCGTGTGCCGACGCCATCGAGTCGACCTTTGGAAAAGAACCAACAACCAAACCAAACGAGATCGTCAAACGACTCGAATCGATTGTCGATCGGGGCCGCAACGATTGGCCGCCTACGTTGATCCGCGAACTGTGGCAATTCTTGGTCGACCATGAAACCGGGCGACGCCAATCGCCTGCGCACGAAGCCCGCTGGTTGAACCTGTCCGGTTTTTGTTTGCGGCCGGGTTACGGCGTTGCCGTCGATGATTGGCGGGTTCAACAGATGTGGCGTCTTCTGCATGGACGACTCGCGTTTCCGGCGTCACAGTCACGAACCGAGTCAATGATCATGTGGCGTCGGATCGCAGGTGGACTGACCTCCGGCCAGCAACAACAACTCGCAGCGCCAATGTTGGCCGCACTGCGCAGCAAGACACGACGCATCGAACCGCACGAAGCCACCGAGTTCTGGCGTTTGATCGCATCCCTGGAACGAATAAGCGTGCGCGACAAGATTGAACTTGGCGACATCGCGATCAAAGAGTTTCAACGCAAGAAAAACGTTCGGCTGCGCCCGGCATTGCTATGGGCACTCGGCCGTTTGGGAGGCCGCCAACCGGCCTACGGACCACTCAATACCGCCGTCCCGATTCAACAGGCTCAATCGTGGCTGCAGACGATCATCGATCTGGATCCGCCTGAATCGGAAGCTTCCCTGACAATCGTCCAGCTCGGTCGTTTGACCGGAGACCGATACCGCGACATCCGTGACGACGTGCGGGAAAAGGCGACGCAGTACTTGTCGTCTCACGAAGCAGGATCGCATTTAGTCACCCTGCTTACCGAAGGCGGCACGTTGGAGCGGGACGAAGAATCCGCGGTCTTCGGAGACTCGTTGCCGCTGGGAATCCGGCTGGGACGATCCTGAGCGCACGCCGAGTTACCGCAAACGGAAAAGTTTGCCAAACCGACGTCAATCCTATGTCAGACAAATTCCTTTCACCCGCACACCATTCTTGGCCGAATGAAAACCACTGTGCGTGATGTGTTCGTGTCGTTTGGCGTTGAAGTTCGGCGAGGGTGTGATGCCATTTCGAAAACTCTGGAATTCGATCCGCGGTAAGTCGTCTCCGTCCACCCCGCCATCGGTCGAATCGACATCCTCTGTCACGGGCCCAAAGTCCGACGCAACGCCCGCGATTCCATCGGTTGCCCAAATGCCGGTGGCGGCTCAGATACCCGCTGCGACCGCTCGGCCGATCGCCGCTAAATCCATTCGCGGCGCTGCCAGTCGTGACGACAAGAAACTTTTCCGTCGGATTGAATCTATGTCGATTCAATCCGTGCTGGAAGTTTCCGTCGGCGACGGACTGCGATCGTTGGCCATGCTGCAAACGTTGACGCACAAAGGTCACTCGACCCCGATTCACTTCATCGCGATCGATGAATTCGAAATGGGCGGCAATGCATTGACGCTGCGAGAGTTTCACAAACAGCTTCGTGAATACCCCGCCAAGGTTCAATTGGTCCCGATGTCCATCGACGCCGGACTTGATCGTGTGGTCCGCACCTACGGGCAAGTCGACCTGGTGATCTGGTCGCAAGACGAAGCACCAACACCACGTCAAACCGAAATGCTGGCGCGGCTTAGCAAACCGACGACGATTCTGGTCACCCAAGAGAACGGTCGCTGGAGCGAAACATTGGCCAGCGCTGTGACGCAGAAACGCGCCGCGTAACAATAAGTTTGAATTCACAACCACTCCGGACCGTCAATCGTGACGGTCGGCAGTCTTCCCACTTCCCAATGCCGAGCACGATTGCACGACATCGCGTCGTCATTTTGGTTGCAATCGACACCCTTGGTATAACCGGGGATAATTCTGGGATCGGCATCACGCCTGTTTTGAGCTACGTTTGTCGGTACAGCGGTCGGCACCCTCATTCGGGTCCCCGCGGGTTCCGAACAACAGACCTCCCCGAATTACAGAATAAAAGCGATGTGTGGAATTGTCGGTTACGTCGGTTTGGACAAAGCAGGTGACTTTCTTCTAAGTGGCCTTCGTCGGCTGGAATACCGCGGGTACGACAGTGCCGGTGTCGCGATCCACGGCAACGGGGCGTTTCACGTCACGCGATCGGTCGGACGAATCGATGCACTCGCGGGCCGATTGGGCAGCAACCCGATCGACGGAACCACCGGAATCGGGCACACGCGATGGGCCACACACGGCCCGGCCACCGAAGAAAATGCCCACCCGCACTTGGGCGGCGATGGCGAAGTCATCCTGGTTCACAACGGCGTCATCGAGAACTACCAGACGCTGAAAAACGAATTGCTAGAAAAGGGCTACGAATTCAAGTCGGCGACCGACAGCGAAGTCGTCGCCCATTTGATCGCCGAGGCGTTGAAAGTCACGCCACAAACCAAGAACGACCCGACAGCGCATTATCTACAATCGGTCCAGTGGGCCGTCGGCCAATTGCGGGGGACCTACGGACTGGTGATCGCGTTTCGAGATTGCCCGAACATGTTGATCGCAGCCCGATTCGGCAGCCCGCTGGTGATAGGCGTTGGAAACGGTGAGTACTTTGTGGCCAGCGATTCATCGCCCTTGGCCGGATGTACCGACCGCATCGTTTACATGGCGGATCACCAGTTGGCCGTACTGCGACCGGACGGATTCTCGGTCACGCACCGCGAACAAGGCAAAGTCAACGTACAAATTCAGCCCCTGGAGGCGGCCGCCGAAGAGGTCAGCTTGCAAGGCTACGAACATTACATGCTCAAAGAAATTTTTGAGCAGCCGGAGTCGCTACGAAACGCCATGCGTGGCCGTTTGGACGAAGAAAACGCGACAGCCGTCTTTGGCGGTCTGAATTTGACGCCACAACAATTGCGAAGTGTGGAACGCATCATCCTGACCGGTTGCGGCACCAGCTGGCACTCTGCGCTGGTGGGCGAGTACATGATTGAAGAATTGGCCCGAATTCCGGTCAATGTCGAATATGCCAGCGAACTGCGCTATCGAAACCCGCCGATTGAAAACAATACCTTGGTTTTCG
The DNA here is from genome assembly GCA_020426665.1 of Planctomycetales bacterium. Lineage (GTDB taxonomy): Bacteria > Planctomycetota > Planctomycetia > Pirellulales > Pirellulaceae > Stieleria. Next base: position 717 of record JAGQPO010000086.1, on the reverse strand, counting down.
GAATCACCCAAAGCGGTGAAACCGCGGACACTCTGGCCGCACTGCGAGAAACCAAACGCAAGGGGCACCGAACGCTCGCCCTTTGTAACGTCGTCGGCAGCTCGATTGCGCAGGCCGCTGACGGCGGTGTCTATCTGCACGCGGGCCCGGAAATCGGAGTCGCCAGCACCAAAGCCTACACATCCCAGTGCTGTGTGCTGGCAATGCTTGCACTGTATTTTGGCCGATTGCGACACCTCAGCTTCGAAGCCGGACGAAACATCATACGCGACCTAAAGCAAGCGCCCGGCGCCGTCCAAGAAGCACTCAGCTGCAACGAACACGTCAAAACCGTCGCTGAAAAATACAAAGACGCAACCAACATCTTGTATTTGGGACGCCAATACAATTTCCCGACCGCACTCGAAGGCGCACTCAAGCTAAAAGAAATCAGCTACGTCCATGCCGAAG
>JAGQPO010000086.1:0-261 GCA_020426665.1 Planctomycetales bacterium | reverse complement strand
CGGCCGAAATGAAACACGGCCCGATCGCGTTGGTCGACGACAAAACGCCAAGTGTCTTTATCATCCCCCAAGGTACGACCTACGACAAAGTCATGGCCAATATGGAAGAGGTCAAAGCGCGGGGAGGCCCGATCATTGCCGTTGCCAGCAAAGACGACCCCCATATCGAGAGCGTCGCAGACGACGTGATCCACATCCCAGACGTTCCCGCCATTATCCAACCGATTGTCTCGGTTGTGCCGCTGCAACTGCTCTCCTACC
>JAGQPO010000085.1 GCA_020426665.1 Planctomycetales bacterium | reverse complement strand
CCCCCGAGGAACGACTTTTACTTCTTCTCGTCGCTCTTCTTGGTATCCGTACTGGGCTTTTCCTTTGTCTCAGGCTTGTGGGTTCCGCCGCCGTTTGTCATGGCATTCTCCTGGGGTTTGAGAAAGGGGGGCCGCGACCGCTGAATGTAGGCGATCGTCTGTATAAAGATCGTCTGTAGCAACATAGTGTGCAAGATGTGATCTTGAACACTATGGAACCTCTAGAAGTGCTTTTTGGCAGAACTGTCCGGAAATACCGAGAAAAGCTCAAGCTTTCCCAGGAAGATTTTGCCGACAGAGCCAACATTCACCGGACCTACGTCAGCTCGATTGAGCTTGGGAAAGTCCAGGTCAGCATTGCGGTTGCAGAAAAACTTGCGGCGGCGCTTGGTGTTCCCCTCAGTAAGATTTTTAATGATATCGAGAAGAGCCGAGAATGATTGTCGGCGAATCTTCAAGTAACGCCCGCACCCTTCCATAGTACTTTCGGAGGGTGTCCCGCGAACCCAAGAACAGAATCACCGAAATCAGGACGAGACCAACATCCTCATAAATGGGCTTAAGCGGGAGAACACTCGTTTTCCAAAGCAAGTAGCCGGAAATCCAGGCAATGAGGGTGTTTCCGTAAAACTGGTAGTAGCGGTAGTGGTTCTCTTCTAAGAGGGTGTAGGCACCGAGGTTTTCTTGTAGCCGATTATAGTTCCAGTTTGGACGTGTGATTCCCGTTCGGTGATGGAGCGCATCGATAAGAAGCCAGCGAACGGTGCTACAAATGAGGCCCGCTGCGAGCGCTCCAAGGGTTGAGTAGAGAAACCCGCCAACCGTTGCCGACTGGCCGCCAACAAGCCAGCCGCGAACGATGGGGGATTGAAAACTGAGGCCAAACAGGAACACGAACCCAGGGAGTAGGTAGGCAATAACGAGGCCAAAGTTCCGTGGCGTAAGTGTCTGCACGGCGGAACGCTAGGGGAATACGGGCCAAATTGCAACGGCCTCGGGGAGATGCGTCGAATTGTACGGGGCGAAATTCTTTTCTAATGGGTCCAAATTGTGATACGCATTGGATCATGAACTGTCCAATTCCTAAAACGGAGTGCGAGATTCTCGCTGGAGTGATTGCCCCGCGTCTAATCGAAGTCTCTTCTGGATTTCGGCACTTGCACTTTCCCGTCGATGACCTTCGAAGGATTTCGGAGTTGCATGGAAAGGAATGTGACGGGACCGCCTTAGACTTTGAACTCGACGAACTTGCGATGTACCAACGCGTCGGCAATTTGTTGACTTGGCTTCAAATGGCGGCTAAGCAGCTATCCGACGGCAACTCGGCCGATGGTCGGACCTAATGCAGAGCCGGCGATTGGCAGAGCCATCGAAGCGAATTCTTGGCTTCTAGCCGCTCGGCGGTTACGGCGCCGATCTGCTGACCGCACATTCAACCGACGCGCTAAAAAAGTTCGCTGAATTGTGTTCGGTCGATGCAACGTTGATCCAACCGAGGCCGGTTTGGGGCACCCAGAACTCGCCTCGGTGTTCGGAAAAAGCCTTGGCTGCTGATCCGATGGCCGTCATCGGACCATCGATAACTATTCCCAAAAATCCACTTCGGTGTGCAGCACCAAGGGCAATTTGTGTCTTTTAAGCTAACGACTAGCCGACCGAGTGCACTGCCGCCAGACGCTATCGCATAGCTATGGTCAGGTCGCACACGATTCGCCAATGACAGGAATTTTACCGGCGAACGACCACCGATGGCATCCTCGCGGGACTTTGTTCAGAATCACGGTTACGCTTAGGGGGGAAGTGAACCTCGGTGAACCGAAGTGGGTCACCTGCAGATGTGCAGATTCGACATGGGGGAAAGTTTGGGGGACCAAATGACGCAAATATATTTTCGAGGAAACCGACAGCCGAATGTCAGCGTGACTGGCGAGCTCACTGCATTGGTCTTCGGAGAAACCTTTGAAACCGGCTCTGTCACGCTTCGCATTGAAGACAAGGATTCAATTATTGCGATCACACGATATGATGTCGATCCTGAAACGCTCGATGAAATTAGAGACAACGGAGTCGATGCCTCAACGCTTTCGGATAAATCCCGCGATCTGATTCACAACGCCAAGGCCGAACTCGACAAGGCAACCGAAGAGTTCATTCGCTCGTTAAAATACTACTTAGATTGCGATTCGCGCATTAGTGAATCGAAGACATTTCGCGGGCCTACCCGTATTGAGTGGTCAGTCGATCAGGCAAGCTGGGAAAAGTGTCCATACGACCTTCACGGTGGTCATGCTGTAATGAGGATTAAGGAAAATCCGGACTTCGACGTTCGCACGCACCTTCACAACTCACTGGCCGAGCCGAGGTATTTCCCTTACGCGATGCGAATGCTGAACCGCGCCAAGTTGACCCAAGACATTCATTTCCGCTGTCTCGACGCGACGATCGCCGCCGAACATGCAGTTAAGGAATTCTTGGCCACGAAGGCACCGACTCTTCAGGCTTTGTTGTTCGAGGTGCCATCTCCTCCGTTGGTGAAGCTTTATGGATCCATCTTGGAGTATTACGCCGGAGAAAGGTCGCCTTACCTTGGCAGTATTCGGAAAGGCGTTGAGATTCGGAATGTACTCGCCCACAAGCCAAGCCCGGTTACGATTACACCGCAGTTCGCAGTGGAATACGTTCGTGACATCGAACTGGCAATCCTTCACCTGTTACGACTGCTGTACCCGAGTGATGCGGTCATTCGGTATCAATACGAAGACAAGCTGAAGTGCAAACAGGCGCACGAAGAACAGTTGCCACGTGAGATAGCGGATAAGAGACTCTGACAATGCGTCTTTTGCAAATGGGGCACCGACGCGGCGAAACGGCCATCGCCAAAAATCACCGGTTCCATCGGCCGCAGCATTGTAGATGCGATCCGCCGACGACGCGTGGCTGGCACTGGTCGATGGACCCGGAGCATTTCCAAAGCAATCCACTTCGGAACATCGGATTCCCGGCGTTAGCGACACCGACGCGATATCGGCCGCGGACTTCGACGCCGAAGTCGATGCAACCGACAGCAGCCACGGACGGAGTTTTCGACGAATGTACGGGAAAGCTAAACGCAATTGGCATCCTTGAACACGGTCGGAAATGGCTCACTTCTTGTGGATGAGGCGTGCGTCTTCTACGCGAGTTAGCACAGGATCAACTTTGCCACGGCTGCTCAAGATTCAGCAACCGAGAGCAGGTGCAATTGGTCTTCGCTGAAGTACACTCTAGCTGCCCAGGCAAAGCTCCTTCACGTTGGATTCCTTGAGCCTTCAACCTGAAAGGGGACGAGGTTTCTTGCAATTGAATCAAGTACGACTTCAGATATCGCTAGCCCTGCCGAAGATCGAATAAACGCGTTGCATTCAGCGATCGTAGATACGGCCGCGAAAAGCCAGACTAAGTTGCGATGTTCACTAACTAGCTACTTCGGAATTCAGTATTGCGGAAGACACAGTGACTTTTGAATCCTTCTTCAATTGAGATCAAGATTGCAATGGCACTTCGACGCCTTGAAAACTATTTGCCCGAAATTACGGAACGCCTTCTATATCTCGATCAGTCAGTACGTGCCCATAAGGCGCTACGCCATCAGAATTCCCACATTGAGATTGAGGTGTTCTTCCGCGATCTCCTGAATCTTGTATTTGATTGGAAACTGACAAATGCAAATAGGTTGTTTGGAAGAAATCAAGACTCATTCGATTTGTCGGATACTGCTAAAGGGATTGCCGTTCAAGTCACTGTGACTACTGATGCCGCGAAGATACGAGAAACGCTTACGAAATTCATAGAAAAATATGACAAGGATTTTTGCCGCCTGGTGTTTGTGTATCCGTTCATTGAAATCAGCAATTCAACGGCAAACTTCGATGATACATTAAACGGTTTCGATTTCGATCCGAAACGAGATCGCTTTTCGTTCGGCCATCTTTTGTCCGAAACGCAAGACATGAAAATTGAACGGCAAAAAGAGGTGTGTCTTTTTCTCCGTAGTGAGATACGTTTACCAGGCGAAAAAGGAGGAGAAGCAAATTTTCAGTTCGATTACGGGAGCCTAATAACAGCCGAGGATGGTGAATGCCCTTACGTTGGCCTACGGTCATTTGGAAAGGAAAACGCCTCTCTATTCTTTGGACGCGAATCCATAACGCAACAACTGGTTGCGAGAATCCAAAGGGGCGTAGCGGGTGATCATTCACGGATTCTTGCTGTAGTTGGGCAGTCAGGCTGTGGGAAGTCTTCAATCGTTCACGCTGGTGTAGTGCCATCAATCCAAAGCAAAGCTTCGGGGATTACGGGGCCAATCATCGCTATCAAGCCGGGGAGTGATCCGATTGACAGGCTTGCAGCCGGGTTGATCGCGAAGTTGGAGCTTCCTGCAAACGCATCATCGTTCCGGGACATTGCCGCAGAATTGCGAGGTGACGAACGCACACTTAGTCGACTACTTCAGTTGTCGTCTCACATAGGCGAATACGATGGCAACACGATCGTGTTTGTCGATCAATTCGAGGAACTCTTCACGCTTTGCGTTGACAGACGTGAAAGAAATAGTTTCATCGACAACTTGGTCTACGCGTCGACTTTAGCTAGAGGCCAGGGAATTATCATATTGACATTAAGAGCGGATCACTACGGCTCATGCTCGGAGCATTCGACCCTGGCGCAGTTGTTGCCAAATCACAATGTTCTCATTGGTGCGATGACAGATGATGAGCTCCGAGTCGCAATCGAGCAACCCGCAAAATTGTCGAACTGCGTTATCGAGCGGGGACTGACTGAGCGATTGATTACGGATCTCAACTCGCGACCAGGCTCACTCCCGCTGTTGCAGCATACCCTACAAAAGCTTTGGGAAAATCGGAGTGGACAATTGCTCACACACGAGTGTTACGACAGTATCGGCGGATTACACGGCGCGTTAGAGCAGTATGCAAATGAAATTTATGACCTGATGTCCGAGAGTCAGCGATCGGTCTGTCGAGATATCTTATTGAGGCTTGTTCGATCTGAAATAGGTGGAACTGATGTAACGCGTTGCAGGGCAACATTCGAAAATCTCGTTCCCGCGAATCAACAGAGCGATGTCGTTGCGGCTGTTCTTGAGCGATTGATAAACGCACGGTTAGTTTCAGTTGATAGCACTCAAATTAATAAGCATCTGTGGACGGTGGAAATCGTGCATGAAACACTTGCCCAGAACTGGACACGTTTTCAAGAATGGATTTCGTTAAGTCGGACATTTCTCTCAAAGCACCAAAGATTGAGCGAAGCCTCTGATGATTGGAGACGCGGGGACTTCGATTCCGATTACTTGCTTGGACAGAAACAGCTTGAGGATACGTTCGCCTGGGCTCGTCAACATTGGCAAGCACTGACGACGCTCGAAATTGAGTTTCTCGAAAAGTCTCAAGAATATGCTGTAAGATCGCAGCATATCCGTGAGTTGTCGAAGATAGTTCGCCGGAAGTTTGGGTCTTCCGGGTCCGTTGAGCAAACACTGCCAATCGTGTTGCGGATGATTTTCAAGGCATTTGCAAATGCTGAACTTGTATTTGCTGCCGTTGCGACTGATGTCAGAGGATTTGAAGTGCGCTGGGTCGGTAAACGTAGTCCTGATGACAGATCAAAAATTAAGATTGAGAAATTGTCTGGAAACATGGAAATGCTCAACGAGAAGCACCCGATTTTCGAAGGGGCGGGACTGCTCGATGATTCGTCTGGCCTACCTGGCGAGATTCAAGACTATACGTTCATGCGATCGATAATGTGCGTTCCGATGGCAGATATGTATGGAAAACCCTTTGCGATTTTGCGAGTGGAGTCGGGTTACCAGGCGAGCGTTTTTACATCAGAAGATCTTGATTACCTAAATCAAATTGTATCGCTGACGACAGAAACAATTGAACAGGAATTCCAGAAATACGATCGCAATGTGCGACAGGAGCTAGAAAGAGACTTGCAGTTAGCAGCAGATGTGCAAATTGCATTCTTACCGCAACGTCCGCCGGATGTGCAAGGATTTCGAGTGTCTAGTTTCTATCAAGCGGCCAACCATATCGGCGGAGACTATTTCGACTATATCGACCTCGGCAATGGACAAGTTGGTGTAGTGGTTGCAGATGTGGTAGGGCACGGAGTCGCTGCGGCGATGTTTATGGCCAAGCTTTCTGCAGAGACTCGATATTGCCTTGCTTCTGAGCAAGATATTGTGAAGGCGATAGAAAAACTGAACGATCGGATGAGCGAGTTGAACGTGGAGCGTTTCGTCACGTTCCTCCTTGTGGTTATTGATCCAATGACAGATAGACTAACGATTGTCAACGCAGGGCATCTTGCACCGATGATTCGCGATAAGCACGGCACCATTACCGAAGTCGGGGAAGAAGAATCGGGTCTTCCTATTGCGATTGACTCGGGTGTGGTCTATGAAGCTGTAGATGTCGAATTTGAAATAGGGGACGTGATGTTGATTTTTACTGATGGAATCAATGAAGCGATGAATGCGAACGATGAAGAATTTGGATTCGAACGCGTCCGTGATTTGTTTCGCGAAGGCGGCGACGCCGATGCCGTAAAAGACCGTGTCGTGCAGTCGGTGCGTGATCATGTCGGTTCAGCGCCGCCGTTTGACGATATGTGCTTAATTGTAATTGAGCGAACAATTGTCGCGGTCGATGGGCAAGCTCAATAGCAGCTGACTGGAGTTTTCGTATTGAGCGTCTATTATGCAGCTGCGGTCGATCAACGCTTGATCCCCCAGTTGTCGAGCTTCGGATATAGATGGAACGAGTCAACGATTTTGGTAAAGCGGGGCATTGGACCGGCCGGTTCATCTGAGTTTTGAAAATCAGGACTGCGCGTAAGTAACGCATAACTCAGCACACTCTCGACGAGATTTGACCCAATTAGTAAAGGCGTGATCAGTGCCACAACTGAGTTTCGCCCAGGCCGTCCCAAATCGCAGAAGTTGGACAAGCCGAAGCGGCTTGGGAGACTGCTGAACTGCGGTAGGTGGGAGACACCGACGCGAGTCTCATCCCGCCGCTAGTGCGCACAGGAGCAGTTTTTTTCGAACATCAAGGCGAGTTTTGGGCGTTCCAAACCGGAATCGGTTGCATTGACCTCAATAATGTCATCGCCGGTTTTAGATTGAGCCACTATGGCGGCCGACTCAGCCAGGCATACGCCCCCGCCCTCTAGCACGCTGCTCACGCTGTTGGAGCCTGTAACTCTTTTATAGGAAAGACGTTGGCGTCAGGGTGATGCGTTTGCCGCGCGGCAACCGCTGCCATTTCACCGCTCAGCCACTCCGGCGAAGTGGTACAAAGTAAAACCGCCAGTGACAATCTAAAAACAGACCTGCACGCATGAACGAAACGAGCCGGCCACCTTCGGTGAATTTCCCGTACGCAAGGCGTACATGGCTTCTTCAAGCCGAGCACACTCGTCGTCGGTCGAAAGGGAGTGGCCTCCTAAGTCTGAGATTCGTTGGGTAAATCCAGATTTTGGCACTCCAAAACCGAGGCAAGCTCGGCATGTTCTCTCTTTGTCAGGTCACGCACAAAAAATGCTCCAAATTCTTCATAGGCGAGCGAAATCGATTGAGGGCCGGTTGACGTGACGATTACGTGAGCGCCGCAGCAAACGACATCGCAGATTTTTTTTGACACTACTTGTTCGAAATATGGTTTCGAAACTTGCGAGATGATGCCTGGTTCGGTCCACGGCGGCGAATTTGTGTCCCGAAGAAGCGATAAGTCGCCCTGTATGAAGCGGTCGATTGTATTGGCGAGTTTTACCGTTTTTTGCATGGTGATCCTGGCTCGATTCGACCTCATTCGCGGTCGATAACGACGAGACGCGCCCGTACGCCAGTCTGTCGAAACGCATCGTGGCCGTTGAACGCATCTTCTGTCAGTTGCACGCTTTTGCCTCCGAGTTTGTCGAGCCATTTGCGGAAAGCGGTTGCTTTCTTGTCTTCCCGAAAGAACGGTCCTTCGCTCATCACGGAAACGAGCCGGCCGCCATCGGCGAGTTGCCCATAGGCGTGGCGGACATGATCGATGTCAGCACCGTTTTCAAATGGTGGGTTCATCACGGCCCGGTCATATTGTCCAAAGTGTTCCAGGAAATCGCCGAATGTCGCCTCGATTCCCTTTGCACCAAGAACGTCTTCAAGAGTGCGATTGAATTCGATGGCAGTTACCGGTGATTCGGGGTGTTCCCGTTGAATCGCCTGGACGATGTCTCCCTTACCACAAGAAGGTTCGAGGATTCTGTCGCCTCGTCCGATCGCTGCAAGTTCCAACATTTCGGCGACAACAGCCGGTGGTGTGGGAAAGAACCCGGGCAGCTTCTTGCCAATCAGTTCCCGCTCAGCAATTGAAACTGGATCGTCGCCCCGAACCTCAGAAGTGTGCGGAAGATATTCCCGAAGCGCGGCCCGAAGTTCGTGGATGTCAAAAATGTTTGCACGCCTGAGGCGGCTGAACCGTTCAACAGATCGCTGCAGGTAATCGGTATCAAAACCCGTTGATTTGGCTCGCGATATGAAATCCGATACCTGCTGAATGTCGTAGTCTTCTTGGAAAGTTACGTATTCTTCTTTTTCGGAGCGAAGCCGTTTTTCCATCCGTGCGGCTGATTGCTTCTGGCCCGGTTTTAGTTTGCAGTGTTCGATAGCTTCATAGAGTTGTCGTTTTGAGAGGGAAGGGAATGGGTACGTAGCGTGTCGGATGTCATCTTCCCTGTACGGTCGTCCTTCTTCCTTTTCGCAGCGAGCGGCGTGGGCGAAACTCCTTTCGCCGTCCCTATTTTCGATGGCTCTTACTCTTGCCCAGCGAGCGAGGTAAAGAACGGTATCGAGTGCTTCGATCTGGGTGCGGTGCCGAATTCCATCGAGGTAGTTTGCCTCACCATTCGAGAGTGCTTCCGCAATAGAATGAATTGAACGGGCCAGGGTCTGGCTCGCGTAGGCCCGGCCGCGTACGCCTGCCTGGATGTCTGCTCGTCGTGCCGTGTTTTGTAGCGAGTTCTTACTGGCTTCAATCGATTCTTCGGCTCTCGTCAACATTTCCGCCGCAAGCTCGTGAAGTCGCTCCGACGCGTTCAGTTCCTTTCGAGTCTTACGGGCCTGGAGCACATCCGTTCGGTCAACTGAAGTGCCAGACAGCGACACAAACCGGTCGGCGGTTTCACGATCGTAGAATTGGAATCCGGATTGGTCTTTTACAAAACTGGAATACCAACCGCCGATCATCTTCGCCTTGGTCTTAAGCTCACTAAACGTGCTCCGTTCAACCCTGCCACCTATCTGGACGATAAACAGCGGGATTTGCTTCTTCGTATGGAATCCTTCCGTGATGGTGAATTCAATGTCGGAGAGTTCTCCCGACTCAAATTTCTCAACGGTATGAGATTGCTTCTCTTCCTTTCTACGTTTCCGTGAAGCGTCCGCATGGAGACGGTCGAATTGGGCAAGTTGCTCGTTTGAAAGTTGGCTTTCACCTTTCTCCCGTATGAATGTGCGAAACTCGGAAATCGTCTCCGGGTTTAATAGCTCCTTTTCTCGCGCCGCACTCGATTCAGTGCGACGGCAGAAGTGATTTTTGAGATCGTCCGCGGTCTGAGAAAGTACTTGCCCAGACAGTTCCAGGAAATAGTCTTGCCCCATTTGGTACGAAAATGAATCGGAGAAGTGGTAGTCATGAAGCATTCGACGATAAATCGATTCAGCATTCTCGTTTTTACTTTGCGATTTGGCATTCCAATCACCTAGCCGTGCCGCAAGGACTTTTAAGTCCGGGGCCTTAAATCGCTTGATGAGATCCAAAATGAACTCGTCTTTTCCTTCGAGTAACCGAGAGAAGCCTTCGTGAACGTCGGCGATGGTAACAGATTGATCATGAAGCTTTGCGACGAAAGCCTTGTGCGATTCAAACGTGTATGGGTCACGGATTGGGGCCCTAGGGTGAGACAAAGACGGAAGACGGTCAGCCTCGGTTATGGTCTTACCATGCCGCTCGTTTAACTTGTCGACTACGACAGTTACCGGTACGAGTCCCGCTTGAGTTTTCGGCTCTGGTTCTTTGGCCGGGTAGATTTGTCCAACGTGAAAATCGATTCCTCCGGTTGAATTTGGAAAAAGCACCTTCACTTCACGCCGTCGGTGGCTGATCCCAACCACCGTCCCGGTTTCAATCTTTGAGTTTGAAAACCAGGCATCTACGGTGTCGCCTCGTTTGATAATGAATCGATGCGGTAGGGCGCCACCCTCATTTGAAACTCTGTCGACCGTGATGGTGTCTCGGTCATGGAGCGAATCTGCCGCTGGCCAATCAAAATGGGTCACCGCATCGGGAAAGGAAATTTGGCGATCTGGACGAATCAGCCCCGCTTCGGAATCGTCTGACCTGATCCGTGACGGGACACGGGATTCCAATTCGGCTATGGATTTTGGAATCAGTCCCGTTGACTCCGAAGCGGGATAGACATCTTCAACGGGTACGGTTTGTTTTTCTCCGTATTCTGGAAACCGTACTGTGACTTCTCGCATGTCGTGGTCAATGTCAAGTACTTCACCGAGCCGAACGAGTGACGGCGAACTACAAACTTCGACATCGTCGTAACGTTTGACGATAAAACGATGTGCCGGACCATCGATGCCGCTTTGGCGATCAATCGTTATCGTATCGCGGTCTTCAAAGGCCATTCTATTCGGCCATTCATTCATTGGCCCATCAAATGCGATCTGCCGATCGGGTTTGACCAAGGGAGACTCACAACGGAGTGTCGTGGGAGTATCCGAACTTACATCCGCCGACGTGTTGCTGCTCGATTCGGAATTGGTAACGTTCGATGTCGACGGAGTCCGAATTGGAACTGGATCGTTAAAATTGAACTGCAGCTGTGCCATTAGACCCACCGCTAAAAAAGACGGCCGTTTCCGGGATGCGAATTAGTCGAACGTAAATCTGCGGTGGATGATCTCGGCGAACGGAAGTCAACGGAGTCACATTCATTTTTGCGAACATGGGCAGGGGATTTCGCGATACCACTCAGGTCCTCTCGGTACTCAACGCGGCCGTTCATGACGGCATGCTCGAACGAATCTCGAAACTCGTCGATGACTTCTCGAAGAAGAAGGACCTCTTGGCAAAGTGAGATAACTTCGCCTTCGAGGTCCGAGTTGGATGACGCAGTTCGCGGTTCCATGGAACGTTGTCCAGAAGCGTTAGTTCGCGGACTTTCCGCTCGAGTTGCCATCAAGCTCACGGCAACGCTCTGCAGCTTTCGTGATGACGGAAGCGAGTGCTTCAGCATTTCCTGGGTAGAACCCTTGTGAATGCCCACTCTTGTTAGACTCAGTACTCTTCCATGCCCGAGATAGAACGAAGTAGTGTTTGTTGGTACCGTGGAAAATCCCGGCCCCAACTGCACCATCTCTTACTGTTTCAACGTAGGTTGAATTGGTTCGTTCCTGCGTCTCGGCGGCATCACGTCTTACGCCTGGTGTTGTGTTATTCAGTGTCATTTCAATTCTCCTATACGAGGGTTTGTAAAGGGCGATGATGAGGCGACTTTGGTTCTTAGTCAAAACGAATTTCAGTCCGTTTTCAAACTGTGGCAATCGTTGGGACAGCGGGGTAATCGACGGCACTCACAAAATCGACGGCATCGAGAAGACGTTTACGACCGGAAGGACGGATTTGCCGCTACCGCGACTCCCGAATGGAACGAACATCGCTGGTGCCATCGCCATAGATGATGTGGTCGAGCACATTGATACCAAGAAGCTTTCCTGCTTCGGTCAGAGTATCTGTCACTTGGATATCTTCCCGGCTCGGTTCAGTATTTCCGGATGGGTGATTGTGGGAAAGGATGATGGCAGATGACCCTTCAAGCAGTGCCGGTTTAAAGACTTCACGCGGATGAACCAGAGACGCATCAAGCGTGCCTACGGTAATCAGCACCACACATTGCACCCGATGTTTTGTGTCAAGGCAGGCCACGACGAACCTTTCCTGGTCGTGGCCGGGATGGTCTCCCCAGTAACGTTGGAAAAATGCTTTTGATTCATCAGTACTTGTAAGACAAGGCCTTTCGCGAAGTGAACTTTGGTAAACAAGCGATATGGCCTTTACCGACGCGTAGCGCAACTCGTTCATCTCGTCAGAGATTGACGATGCGAGTCGGAGTTGGGGACGCGCGGGTAATTCCGGAGATGCGTCAAAATCAAATAGATGCTGCCTCATGGCAGACGATGTTGAGGTGACTCTGGATCTTAGTCAAAAAAATCGCTTCGATTCACTGACTGCTTCGACGTTCGACCAATGCCAGTTATTGGCGGTTAGCATTACTCACACGCGAGCGAACGAGCGGAAACGAAACAAACCTTCGATGCGGTTAACGGGGAAATGGCTGCTCCACCATGCAAACAACCTCAGGAGATTTCGACATCAATTTACCGGATCAATTGATAATCTCGCGTCAACGCCTTGTCCAATCTCGTTCCGAATAGCGGTTTGTTTTGTTCTTTTGAAGAGGCATTACCCAATGCACGGGTGTGATTGGGCCAGGGGGCTGCAAACTTCGATTGACAACATTGACGGCACCTTCGCTTGATGACCGGTCGGTCTGCTGCGTGAACCCATGGGGCCATGGATCTATGGCCCCATGGGGAGGTCAGAACAAAGTTTTGATTAGCGA
>JAGQPO010000005.1 GCA_020426665.1 Planctomycetales bacterium | reverse complement strand
CGGCATTGGGGAGCGTCCCAACGCGGAGACCATGCTGGCGAACATCGACCGAATCGATCCGGCACGCATTGAAGGTTGGGAGTTCGTTGAGAGGAACGGTTTCTATTTATCAATCGTGGGCACAACCATCCTGGCGTCCAATGAAGGTGGCAATGACTCGCAGAATGCCTACGTCGCTTCCTTGGTATTGAGTGTCGATATCGATTTGAACATCGTCGCGGCCGGCAAAGTCTGGCTGTTCTCGAGTGTCGACTTTGTACGCCGTCAATCCAACTGGAATCGTCCGGCGCTTGTGGGCGCCATTGCGATGCTGCCCCGCGAACGCATCATCAGCGCCGCAATTGAGTCACGTCCCAATCCGGCGCTGGAAGCCAATGATCAGCTTGCGACGATATTGAGCAAAGGCCGAATCAAACTTTCGTTCTTAATGTCGCCAAGCCTGGTCGACTTTTTCCTCGAAGAGGTCTCATATCGCGAAGAGTTTCTCGGCGTTCGCATGGAGTATCGCGGCAGCATGCGGTTGGCAATCTTTCGAGGAGTCGTACTGCTGCGTGCCAGCCAATCCATCACGGGGAGTTTTCAGCGATCCTTGGGAAGCAGCAGCGGGGGGTTCTCCGCTCGTGGAGACCTAATGGTGCTCGTTGAATTCGGTGGCCTGATCAGCGGCAGGGGCCTGGCAGCGTATGCGCTCGTCGACATCTCGCTGAACCTGGATGTCTCGGCTTTCATCAAAATCGAGTTTTCGTTCACGATCGGTTGTGGTCGATGGAAGAAGCGAATCAGTTTTTCGATCACCTTTCGATTGCCAGCGACGCGATTGGAACTCGGCCTTCGCGGTGCGGTCGCCTTTGACGAATCCGGTAAGTTTGGGTTTGAAGGCAGCCTGTCGATATCGGTCTCGATCTGCGGGTATCGCCTTGGCATTTCGCCGGCGCTTCGATTCAACGAAGGAGTCATTACCGAAGTCAGAAACCGCGTGGCCGCCTTTGAGCGTCGATTAGAAGCACATCGCCAAAAGCTGTTGGCGGGGGAATCAACCAAGAGCAATTCCCCTTCATTCGCGTTGGCTTTCAGTGGCCCCGCACCGGCTCCCAACTACCTACTGTACGAGATGAACGGATGGCATCTGTTGATTCCCCGATCGGACGAACAATGGCTGACACCCATTGCAGATTCAGAGCAGATCGAAAGTGAAGATCAACCCGTCGTGGCATTTTCTAACTCCGTGCAGGAAATAGAGATTGTCGATCGCGCGACAGACGTGGTTCTCCGTGTCATTCGCACGCCGTGGATCCGTAAACATTGGAAGGATTTTGGTGACGCTCAGACGGAGCGACTGGAGGAGATCGAGATCTTGATGGCGGAAACGGCTCGTCGAGAAGGCGAGGTCAGTTCAGTGGTCAACCAGGATCGATACGTCGTCAAATCGGATCCTCGTGTGGAATCCACGTCGAGAGAATTCTGGACCGATGAGGACCGGATACGCTTGCCCAACTACTGCTTGCCAATACGCATGCGTTCGCCCGAGCAACTGCTCAGCGGGGACAAGGTCTCCGATCGTGCCGCCACCGACTTTGATCGAATCGTCGATTATTTGTACTGGAGCGCCCGTGCGGCAAGGATCCAACGCCATGCGGGAGACGATGTCGATGAGGACCAACGCAGGCTGCAAAATCGCGGCGCGGTGATCCAGCAGTTGGCGAATGTTGAGTTGCCCGCCGCGAAGGATCCGGATTCCGAGAAACGCTCGCCTTGGGTGGCGCGACATGTCGACCCTGCACGTCCCAACGAATACTACGGCTACCTGTTCGAATTGCCCAGCGGGGTGTCGTTGAACGACGTCACCTTCCGTGTCAAACGACAGGACGCGGAGAGTGCTGAGGAAGTCAACGTAATTCGACCGGTGGAAGCGTTGACAATCGTCAATCAGAAGATTCGCGCCCTGCCGCCTCGGCAACAATTCGTGATCGATCGGGAAGCAGCCGACAACGGCGAGCCCGAGCGGGGACGAGTGGTCGTGAAGCTGCCCGTCCTTTACGACAGTGAACTGTTCACCAAGCATTTGCCGACCATTTCCCACTTCCAAGTCTGGCGTCAAATCATTCCAGAAAGCGGTATCGCACCGGATCCGACATTGGTTGGCGATTTTCGATATCCCGATGCCAGCTACATCGATGATCTCGAAGGTGGAGTCGGACGAAATGTCCTGGTCGTCGGGCCTTATTTGTTCACGGATGAGTTTCGAACGGACGATCGTCAGTTGCTGACACCTGGGATCTCGGTCGGCAAGACTGAAATCAAGTACAGCATCGCGATTGTACCGGTCGGCAGCACGTCAGAATTGACTTGGAGAGACGCGACCACCCACACCTCGGTTCGGATTCACGTACCCACTCCCGAAACGTTTCCCGAGGATCTGGGGATCGTCTTTCCCGCACGGTCGCTTTACACGTCAACGGTACCCAGTGACGACTGGGGATGTTTCGCGTTGGCGTCGATTTCAGATGAGCGAACCGCACTTGCGGCCGTGCCAAGAGATGATCGAAAGGGCACACGTCCTCTTTCGGTTGAAGAGTTTGAGATTTGGGCGGAAGAGCTTCCCATGGTGGCGTCGGGATTCTATGCCGGAGCCGATGACACCTCGCTGGCGGGTGCAGAGATCAAGAAATCCGCTTTGCTAGACGATGTCACTGTCGCCACAACCTCCCAACAGTTTGAGACCACCGACGGAAAGTTTCGGGTCAAAGTAGTTCCTCGCACGGGTCCCGGAGCCGGCGAAGGAGAGTTTACCTTTGACGTCGGCTCGACAAATCGTCTGCTGAAACCGAAGGCTGCGTTTCGATTCTTCATCCGTCCCACGATTGAGCGTCAGGATTCCAGCCCAGGGCAGCGTACTTCGATCGGATTGCTGCGTCCCCTTTCGATGCATCTGGTTCGTGACTTGCCGGAGACCCAGATCATCAATTCGGACACTGACGGCATGAAAATAGATTGGGTTCAACCTCCCAAACTGCGATTGATCTCGCAATTGGAATGGATCCCCGAGTCAGCCGTCCAACAGGTCACCCAAGAAGATTTCAGTCAATTTGCCTTCGCAACACTCGCGGTCGAGCACCGTGTCTTCGACCCTGCGTACTTGGATGACACATTGCCGTCGGTGAAGCGAATGTCCTTGATGCGAAGTCTGCGTTGGAACCTCGGACTTTCGTGGCAGACAGGTGATCTGCTCGAAGGCGGCGTCGAAATCCTGGCGCGAGATCGTGATGATTCGGCGATCGAGGATCGAATGCTGATCGAAACGATGCACGAAGATGTGTTTCGCCAATCGATTCGAAGTTTTGAGAACGCTTCCGCTTGGGATCTCACTGCTCAGGAACAATCCAGACGCCTCGGCTGGTTGGATCCGCAGCACATTTACGATCCACCCGGAGGGGAGTTCTCGGATCCAATCAAACACCTGTTGCTGGTGTTGGAAAAAGACAATCCGGCACTTCGCGATTTGGTCCGTCGCTCAGCGGAGCTTCGTACTGTGTTGACGGATCCGGCGACTGATTGGCAAGATCTGCTGCCCGTCGCAAAGAACTTTATGACGGCGGTCTACATCTACCGCAAATCGCCGCTGAATATCGACGACGCGCCGGTGCGTCAGGCAATCGCACGTGCAGAGTTGCTGATCCGATGTCTGATGCTCGGGTACCGGGACACACAGGTGACCTCGTACGATGCAATGGACGACGAAAATCGGGTTCGAATCCATCGTCAAATCACAGAATTGCTCACGGAAATTGACGACGCCAGCGTGGATTCCGTGGACTTCGACGACGAGACCGACGAGCAGCGACGTGTTGCGCGGGCGGCGTTCTTGGATTTGGAAATCGCAAAGAAGATGGCCGCGATCATTCGTCGACGGGAAATCGTTTCGCAGGAAGTCTTTTCCGCGGCGGACGATCGAGTTCCCGTCGCATCCGATCCGGGTTCGGAAGACTCTTGGTTGCCCCGTGGAAATCGGTTTGAGCAGCTGCGACTTCGGGCCGTAGAAATTGGCAACGAGCTGGCGACTGAACTGGAGTTGACGTCGAAGGTCTTGGCACTGTTCCCGCCATCAGAATCAAGAGATATCTCGTCAACGTGGGCCAGCGATTTACTAGCCCATGCCGAGAGGAATGTTCTCACCGTTCTCGTACAACTTGCGAGTTTCAACTCCACAGATCCGTCGATTCAGCAACAACGACGACGCGCCGGTGCTGCCATCGTTCGAAAGGGGACCGGGCTTACCTTCGCAACCAACTTGTTGACGCAACGGCTCGAGGTCGAAGGTTGGCAACTGATCAAACGGCCTCATCATCAGGTCACTATCGGATCTGCCGACGACGGCAGCAAAGTTCCACTTGAGACGCCCGTCGCTTCGCTGCTGTCCGATGAAGCCAAACTTGCTCAGGAAACCGATGCGAGTTTGTCAAGCATCGACGATCCGTCCAAAGAAGTCGTAAGCTACTTCAACCTGCTTGAACGGATCGGCTTTTCGATCGACCTTGCGGTCATCAATCAATTGAATCAACGGCTCGGCCAAGCGGACCTGTTGCGGCTGGTTGACGATCTGCAATTGCCGCAACGGCTTGCTGACCTCGGTGACGACATCGATGAGCACTATGTATTCGCGATGGTGGCACGGCAGCCGGACTCGGAGCCCCAGGGGCAATTCCCCGACGACCCACCGGTGTCAAATTATGTGGGACAATCGTTTTTGAAGCTTGCGGTTGTTCCCCGCTGTTTCCACGATTTGCTCGTCAGTCGATTGGAAGTTCTTGGTACCGATGGCACAGATCAGGCAAATCAAGTTGCTGAGAACGTCGAAGCACTGAGCAAGTGGTTTAGCGTTCGATCGATTTCTCTCGGATCATCCCTAGAAGAGAAAAAGGCGGCTTTGGTACGCATCGGCAGAATTGCCGGCTACGTCGGGCCAAACTTGGCTCCTGCGGACCCCGCACCGAGCATGGCGATTCGATTGCGAGTCGAAACAAGGGATCGACGCTGGCAGACCGCCCCCAGTGTCAGCGGCCGGGCCCGCGTTCGTTGGGCGGCTCCGGATCAGAAGGGACGAAGATTCGATTTTGTCGCCCGGCGCGTCTCACGCTACGAACCGATCATCCGCTGGGCCAAAGGCATGGCGCCGTCATCGGATTGGTCGGCAGTGACCTTGGACGATCAGGTCAGCCAGATCAAGTTGCGTCGGCTGGAAGTCGCGACGGGTGAGCCAGGTGAAATCCACTTCGACGTTCCCGAGTTCCTGCCTGTCTCAGTTTACCCTCACCCAAACAAATTGTTGTTCAGTGTGATCTTGCCGTCAGCAGGTGCGAGGTCGATCTACAACATGATTTCCTCGGTGAGAACGGGATACCAAGGCTACACGCTTTCCTTCCGACACCGACTGACTGAGCATCCTGACACTAAATTGCAGTGGCAGCAATTCTTGAAGGAGATGATCCTGTTGCCTCCAGAGTCCGGAGAAGTAATCAGTGATCCTCCGGCAATTACAAAACCGACGCCATTTCGCAATGTTGCGGACGTGCGACTCTTTCGGCACGAGCGTTTGATGACGCTGCCCGATTTACCGTACTACTGCCAATATCGCATGGATGCCCATTCTCAATACGACATCTATTACGCCAAATCCTTGCCCGCTCGCGAGCCTCCCAGGCCAATCTCTACGAGCCGTCCGCCTGTGCAAATTGTCTGCCGGACTCCCACGGTTGAATTGGAGCCGGGTGATTCGAATCCCAATACGAAAACGTATCGCGTTGAGGTTTTCTTGACCCGCACCGGGGATTTGTTGACACCGCCCGAATTCTCCAACAGCCCGCCCATCGAGTTGACCACGTTTTCGGCATCGACCACCGACGGGGGCAATCAGGAAGTGCAGATCTCGCACGATCGACTTCCGGAACCATCGGTTGCCTACCAGATTTTTTCGAGAGTGGGCAGCGAATCCATCGTGGATGGAAATGACAACAGTATTTATTTGCTGCTGTGCGAGCTCTTGATGCCTTGGCACCCGGAGTATTCCCTCGATACCGACGGCGGTGATCTCGCATTGCCACTGTTTCGATCACTGGACGCACGCGTGACGGTTTTGGACGAGCGTCCCCGAATTCTTTTTGGTCAGTCGGAGAACGCGTCGGTTCCTGGGCTGAGCTTGCCGGCTTATCGCGTCACCTTGCGATTCACCATCACGAAAACCGACGACGAGGATGAATTTGTGTTTGATGAACATGATCGCCGTAAGTTCCAGGTTTCGCGTCTTGGCAAACGATCCGATGCTCTGCCTTTGCGGGAGGTTCAGTGATGTCCAACGTTCACTTTTTTCCACACCTGATCGTTCGGCCAGAATCCCTTCTGGGCACCGAGTTCCGGTTGATATTTCGCATGGACTCGAGTTGGCGCACCAGTGACTGGATTCGCTTCCAAGGTGATCCCGCTGCTGGTCCCGTCGAGGCGGTGATCGTTGCTGACAATCGGGTTATTTTCGAAAAGGAGTCCCTCGAGAATCCGGGCCTTCAATGGTTTGGTGATCGGTTCAACATCAACAGAATCCACGGTCTCACGGCCAATGTTCATGGAAAGGGATTGCTGCGGCGAATCAATTTACAAACATTTGAGCTGGTTTTGACTCTTGGCTCGGTCAACGTCAGATGTCCAGAGCGATTTCAGCGACTCCACATGTCGCCGGTGGCGGGCGTTCCGAATGTCGACCGTTGGCTTCGTCACAAATGGCCTGAAGATGATTCGGGGATCTCTGCAATTTCGTTTGGCCAATCTAAAGTCGAGATGGAAGTGGTAAACATGGCCACTTCGAATCGGCAACGACTGCGGATGCTTGTCGATACTCCGAACCGGCGCAGTTGGCAACTGTCGGACTGCGGCGAAGGAAACAATTATCTGACGCCAAAGTCGGTGATCGATCTTCAGCGGTCCGCAATCAACAGTCG
>JAGQPO010000084.1 GCA_020426665.1 Planctomycetales bacterium | reverse complement strand
CTGGCGGACTTCCAGTCCGCCAGAACCCGACCGTCGACGGACTGGAAGTCCGTCGTACCCCCCAAATCAAACGTTGACGCACCACTAGGTCACGTTTGACCGCGCGGCACAAAAGACCGAAACTATTTGTTTGAAAAAAGGAAGCAAGCGGCAGGCATAAACAAGCCGTGCGGTCACGACCCGATCGCACCGGTGGTGACGTATGTTGCGGTTTTGTCGCCAAGCTGTCTCCCCGCCGCTTGCAAATCGGCCGCAAATCACCTGCAGAAATTAAAAAGCCATTTTTTTGGCTTTTTAATTGACGGGACCGACTGAAATGCTAAAAAATTGGCTTTTCAACCTCCCTGAATCCAGGCGACGCGATGCAGGACGATAAACTCAGCCGACGCGAGCGGCAGATTCTGAACGTCGTTTATTCCGGCGGAGAGTTGACGGCGATTCAGATCTGGCAACAGATGGAAGACCCGCCGACCCGCACCGCCGTGCGAACGATGTTGCGGATTTTGGAGGAGAAAGGTCACCTTCATCACCGCAAGGAAGGGCGTGAGTTTCTCTATTCCGCCGTCAGACCGCGTGAAGACGCCGGCAAATCGGCGCTGGCGGGCGTGCTGCAAACCTTTTTCGATGGGTCGCTTGAACGGGCGGTCGCAAGTCATTTGTCGGATCCGAAATCGAATCCGGACGACAGTGAATTAAAACGCTTGGCTGAATTGGTCCGTCGTGCCCGCAAACGTGAGAACGGTTGATCCGATGGAGGCACTTTATCGCTTTGTGGAAGATTCGGCCGCGATAACGATTCCGGTCTTAACCGTGTCAACGTTTCTGGGTACGGCGTTCTTAATCCTGGCTTGGACGATGTTTCGCCTGCTGCCGACCTCATCGGCTGCGACGAAGCATTGGGTATTAATGATCGCGATCGTCTGTCCGGCGGTTTTCCCGGTTGCAAAGCTTGTGGTTCCAAAAACATCGGCACTACATACGAATTGGAGTTGGATGAATGACGCGCTGGCTGTTTCGAACGCAGACTTGCGCAACGAACAACATCTGACGGCGCAGAATTCTGCCGCACTAGACACTCAAGTTAATTCATCGAATTCGACTTCATCGACACAGACTTGGCATCACGGCGTGGTCGATCAATTTGCGATGGGGCCGATCATCCAAGGAGTCTGGCTGACCGGGGTGTTCACGGCTCTGGCGTACCTTTTGCTCGGCTGTGCCAGTTTGACTCGGACTCGTCGTCGATCGTCGGTCGCCAGCGACGCGCGATTGCGTCGATTGCTTTTATCCAGTTGTGATCGATTGGGGATCGGCAACCCACCGACTTTGTTGATGTCAACCGAACGGATTGTTCCGATGCAATGGGGTTTGCGAAGCTTGTACATCTTGCTGCCGGAATCGGCGACGACGTGGAATGATGATCGGATCGAAAGCGTCCTCGCTCATGAACTGGCACACCTTGGGCGCCGCGATTGCATACAACATTTCGTAGCGATGATCGTCCGATCGTTTTTTTGGTTCAACCCGTTGATCTGGATTGCGTGTCATCATTTACGCTGTGAATGCGAGAAAGCGTGTGACGCACACTCGATCCGAAACGGCTGCAACGCGTTTGACTACGCCGAGGCATTGCTGTTCATCACCGGATCAATCCGCGGCAAACGTGGCTTGTGTGTGCCCGCTTCGGAAATGTCGGCAGTCGAATCATTGCTTGAACAGCGTGTTCGTTTAATCATCGAACATACCGACCAACCAAAACCGGGGCTGAATCTTGCCGTCCATTCACTTGTGATTCTATTCTTGGTTGCAACGGGAATCGTTGCATCGATCAACGACTCGACGGATCAAGCGACAGACCGATGGCCGGCACTCTCCACGGCTGAGGCAGCAATCGACACAATCGGAGTCAATTGGACTCCGGGCGATCCAGACGCAATCACGCGACTGGGACATGTCGATCATTCGGCAGAGGGCTTTCGCAGCATTGCCGGATCGGGGCACGTCGTCAAATTCCGGCGTGATACCGATCTTGAACGAATCGTTGCGATTGAAATTTTTGCCAGTCGTTACGGAAACGAAACGCCGCCACAAGAGGACTTTCACATCTACTTGCTTGACGGCGACCACAAAGTGCTGGCGGCTTTCCCGTTTGCGTATTCGGAAATTGATCGCGGCGTGAGCCGGTGGTACACGCTTCCGATTCGTTCGACGCAAGTCCCCGAACAATTTTATGTCGCGGTCGCCTTCAACCCACATCGCACAAAAGGCGTCTACATCGGGTTTGATGAAAGTGCGAACACATCGAATTCCTATACGGGCCGACCGACTTCGAAATGGACTCAATTCGGGGCCGGTCGCGAGTGGATGATTCGAGCAATTTTGGCCGGCGAAGGTCAGCCCAAAAATCCTTTTAACTGAGCGAGACAACTGATGAACACCCATCCGATCCGATCAACAATTGCCGTAGCGATCATGGGAATGACTTTGGCGACCGTTGTCGTTGCGGACGAACGTCGGACGTGGCGAGACGCTTCGGGAACATTCAGCGTCGAGGCTGAATTGGTGAGTGCCGGCGACGACAATGTCACGTTACGTAAGGCGGATGGTTCGACGGTGGACGTCAAATTGTCGATCCTCAGTGCGGATGACCAGGAGTACGTCCGCACGGCGTCATCGGAATCCGACGCGGACACGATTGCGAAAAGCAAGTTGACCGGCAAGCCCGATGAATTGTCTAATGACGACGGGATGCCGGCCGGCAAGAAAAGCTTTCCTCGCGGAATCGCTTCGCAGTTCGATGCAAAATCCGAGGGTCGTTACTTGACCGCCATCAAATTTCATGGCGCACGTTACGGATACCCTCGAGCTCCAAACGAGGATTTCAAAATTACCTTGTGCGATACGGAATTCAAACCGCTCGCGGAATTTGAGTTCCCCTACAGCAAGGTGGAACGTGGCGACGCAAAATGGGTGACGTTAAACCTTAAACCGACAAGCGTCCCGAAGCAGTTTGTCATTTGCCTGAACTTTAACCCGACGGGAACCAAGGGCGTGTATATCAGTCACGACGCCGCGGGAAAGTCGCTGGTCGGATTGCCAAATAAACGCGCCGGAGCCTTTACGGGCGGCGACTGGATGGTCCGGGCGGAGGTTGATTCGTTAAAGTAATATATGAAGACAATTAAAAACCAGCTTGACGACTGGGATGGCAAGTCAGCGGATTTTTTGAAGCGAGTCTATGCCGAGTTCGCTGAGACAGGAACTTTTCTGGATGAGGTGCTTCGGTTAAGTCGTGAAAGTCGATTTCAGAACGC
The DNA here is from genome assembly GCA_020426665.1 of Planctomycetales bacterium. Classification (GTDB taxonomy): domain Bacteria; phylum Planctomycetota; class Planctomycetia; order Pirellulales; family Pirellulaceae; genus Stieleria. The sequence continues at coordinate 1,074 of JAGQPO010000084.1, read as the reverse complement.
CGCGACTTGGCTGTTAAAACATCATTTGGATGAGGGGAACTCGATCACGGCAACGCAGCGATCGACAATCATCCGCGAACTGAAGTCCTTGCAGGAATGGGAAGCGAAATTACACGTGTTGCAATGCCTTCCCCGGCTGAGCCTAACCCGCCGAGAGGCCGACCAGACCGTTCGTTTCCTCCGCGTCTGTGTGGATGATGCCAACAAGTTTGTGCGAGCTTGGGCCTATGGCGGCTTTCACATCGTGGCGTTGCAACATCCAAACTTTCGCGACGAATCAGAGCAACGACTTGCTTGGGCGATCGAAAACGAGGCGCCTTCCGTCAGAGCCCGTCTACGACAGGTGCTTCATCAAAAACCAAAGTCGGGATAAGAACCTGGCAATCGAAGTGGTTGACTGGACCCGCGGAACTGGCGACCCGTTCTCACGAGATGCGTTTGAGAACGGGGAACTCAAGCGTGAACTTTGTGCCGATTCCGACGTCACTTTTGACACTGATTCGCCCGCCGTGTGCTTCGATGATTTTTCTGGCGGTCGGCAACCCCAAACCGCTGCCGCCTTCCTTGGTCGTATAAAACGGATCGAACATGTGCATGATCGTGTTGCTGTCGACGCCACGCCCGGTGTCGATCAGGTCCAATGCGACGCTCGCTTGTGTTGAATAGGTTCGTACCATCAATTGCCCACCCCGGGCGGTCGCTTCCAACGCGTTCTTAACCAGGTTCATCAGGGCCGCCTGCAGGGAATCGCTGTGCAGGGCGATCGACGGAAGGTCGTTGTCCAGGTACCGCTCGACCGTGATACCACGTTGTTTTGCCTCGGCGCTGTAGGCTCGCAGCACCGCATCAACTTGATCGTTTAACGATCCCGATACCAAATCGATGTCGCGCAATCTGGCGTAACGCAGGAAGTCTCGCAGCAATCCCTGCATACGCTCGCACTGTTCTCGAACGATATTGACGCGTTCGATCGACCGTCGGCTTTCCGGGGCGTTCCAATCGGCCAGATCTTCGGCCAGCAAGTCGATGTTCATGTGGATCACCGACAACGGATTCTTGATCTCGTGTGCCAGC
>JAGQPO010000083.1:2953-14071 GCA_020426665.1 Planctomycetales bacterium | reverse complement strand
CCGAAACGGAAATGAAAGAACGCAAAGCGTTGATCGACGACGCCCGGGCAGCCACCCAAGCTGCTTTGGAAGAAGGCATCGTTCCCGGTGGCGGAACCACATTGCTGCGTTGTCGCCCGGCCCTCGAGAAATTCGAAAAAACCATCGAAGGCGACGAAAAATTGGGCGTTCGGATTGTGCGAAACGTTTTGGACCAGCCGTTGCGTGCGATCGCAAACAACGCGGGCCTTGACGGAGCCGTGGTCGTTAATCGTGTCCTTCAGCTCAAGGGCAAAAACGACGGTTACGATGCCAACGCCGAGAAGTACTGCGATCTGTTGGAAGCCGGGATCGTCGATCCGGCAAAGGTCGTTCGGGCGTCGCTGGCCAACGCGGCAAGCGTCGCAGCACTGCTGCTGACGACCGAGTCATTGGTTACCGAAATCCCCGTCGAGGAAGAAGAAGGCGGCGGAGACCATCACCATGATCACGGCATGGGCGGCGGAATGCCGGGCATGGGTGGCATGGGCGGTATGGGTGGCATGCCTGGCATGATGTAACCCAGCTGCATTCCGTTATTAACAAAAATTACAATTCAACAAACTTTCGAATTCTCAAATCAATCATGGCAAAATTGAAACTGCGTCCTCTGGATGACCGCGTTGTTGTTCAACCTGTCGAAGCCGAAACCACAACCGCTGGCGGCATCGTTCTGCCCGATTCCGCAAAGGAAAAACCTCAGCGCGGCACGATCGTCGCTGTTGGACCGGGCAAGTTGCTTGAAAGCGGCAGCCGCGGAACGCTCAGCGTCGAAGTCGGCGACACGGTCATTTATGGAAAGTACGGCGGAAGCGACATCGAAGTCGATGGGCAAGAGATGAAGATCCTTCGCGAGAGCGACATCCTGGCCAAGGTCCTGTAGGGAAGCCGGCGATTCTTGTCGCCCTGCCCTCCCCCGCCCTGCTCTTCCTAGCCGGGCACGGAGTTGGGTCAACGGGCGGCGGAGTCACTTGCGATCTCGGATGCGTTCATTCAGCACTCGTACACATTGTTAGAGGAATTCTCTCGTGGCAAAACAGCTTTTATTCGAAGACCATGCACGCGCACGCATGCTGGCCGGAATTGACAAATTGGCAAATGCCGTTGCGATCACGATGGGGCCGACCGGCCGCAACGTGATCATCGACAAATCTTTCGGCGGCCCGACCGTGACGAAAGACGGCGTGACGGTTGCTAAAGAAATCGATCTCGAAGACCGTTTCGAGAACATGGGTGCGAAACTGGTCATCGAAGTCGCCCAGAAGACGAGCGATTTGGCAGGTGACGGTACGACCACCGCAACGGTTCTCGCCCGTGCGATCTTCAAGGAAGGTCTTCGCAATATCGTCGCCGGCAGCAACCCGGCTGCGATTCGTCGTGGAATCGACAAAGCGGTTCAAGCGGCTTGCGACCAGTTGCACGAAATCGGCCGACCCGTTGCCGACAAAGCAGAAGTCGCCCACGTCGGTGCGATCAGCGCCAACAACGACAATCAAATCGGATCGTTGCTGGCCGATGCCTTGGAGCGTGTCGGCAAGGACGGTGTGATCACGGTCGAAGAGGGCAAGACCCGAGCGACCGAAGTCAACTATGTCGACGGCATGCAGTTCGACAAAGGTTACATTTCGCCGTACTTCATCACCGATCCCGGCACGATGGAGGCCAACTTGGAAAACGCGTTGGTGCTGCTCTATGAAAAGAAAATCAGCAACATCCGTGACTTGGTTCCGTTGTTGGAAAAGACGGCTCAAACCGGTCAGCCGTTGTTGATCATTTCCGAAGATGTCGACGCGGAAGCATTGACGTTGTTGGTCGTCAACAAGCTTCGCGGGACGTTGAACGTTTGTGCCGTCAAGGCACCCGGCTTCGGCGATCGTCGCAAGGCGATGTTGGGTGACATTGCAACGTTGACCGGCGGAACGTTGATCAGCGAAGACTTGGGCATCCAATTGGAAAACGTCACGTTGGAACAACTTGGTCGCGCCAAGAGCGTCAGCGTCGACAAGGGCAGCACAACGATTATCGAAGGCGGCGGAAAACGCAGCGACATCGATCAGCGTGTCGCCCAAATTCGCGCCCAAATCGAACAGACTGACAGCGATTACGACAAAGAGAAGTATCAAGAGCGATTGGCAAAGCTGGCCGGCGGCGTTGCGGTCATCAGCGTCGGTGCAGAAACCGAAGCGGAGATGAAGCAAACCAAGGCACGCTTGGAAGACGCTTTGCATGCCACCCGAGCTGCCGTCGAGGAAGGGATTTTGCCCGGCGGCGGAACTGCACTGGTGCGTTGCGCCGAGGCGGTTGAGGCCGCCAAGAGCAAGGCCAAGGGCGACGAGAAAATCGGTGTCGAAATCGTCTTGCGGGCTCTGTCCGCTCCGATGAAACAGATCGCCGACAACGGCGGAATCGACGGCAGCGTTGTTGTCGATGAGGTTCGTCAAAAGCCGACCAGCACCGGTTACAACGCAAACACCGGTGAGTATGTCGACATGTACAAGGCCGGCGTGATCGACCCTGTCAAAGTCGTGCGAACCGCTTTGACAAACGCCGGCAGTATCGCAGGATTACTGTTGACGACCGAAGCGTTGGTCACCAATTTCGAAAAGGAAGATAAAGACAAGCTTCCGATCGAAGGCGTGGTGGCGTAAACCGTCTTCGGTGACTGTACACATGCGAAATGCCTGACACCCCAGCGGGTCGCTGCCAATACAGGGCACGCGGCCCGCTTTTTTTCCGATCCGCAGCAGCGTGATAGCGTTGCTAACCCGGCGGCGGTCAATGTGAGTGCTGATGAGCGAAAAGCGAGACTATTACGAAATCCTGGGCGTCGACCGAGGCGCGTCGAAGGGTGAAATTGATCGTTCGTACCGAAAGTTGGCGATCAAGTATCACCCCGACAGCAGCAAGGCCGAGGACGCCGTCGAGCGATTCAAGGAAGCCTCCGAAGCCTATGAGGTTTTGAGCGATGCCGACAAACGGGCTCGTTACGACCGATTCGGACATTCGGGCGTCGACGGGGCGCACAGTCAATTCAACGACGTCGAAGACATCTTCGAAGCATTCGGAGAGATGTTCGGCGGCGGTGGAATGTTTGGCGATCTGTTCGGGGGCCGCAGTGCCGCGGGCGGTCGTCGGCGCAGGGCCAGACGCGGCGCGGATATTCGTTGCAATGTGACGCTGACGTTGGACGAGGCGGCCAAGGGTGTCAGCAAAGACATTTCGTTCCGGCGGAACGTCGGCTGTGGGACTTGCCAAGGCAGTGGTGCCGCACCCGGCAGCAAGCCGGAAACCTGTTCAACCTGTGGCGGCCGCGGACAGGTCGTCCAGTCCGCGGGGATCTTGCGGGTTCAAACGGCCTGCCCGCATTGCGGAGGAGCCGGCCAGAAAATCAGTCAGCCTTGTGGTGATTGTCGAGGCACGGGGTTGCAAACCGAACGGGCGGAATTGACCGTCGAAATCCCCGCCGGCGTCGACGATGGGATGCGCGTTCGTGTTCAAGGCGAAGGCGAATCAAGTCCCGATGGCGGACCGCCGGGCGATTGTTATTGCTTCATCAGCGTCAAGCAACACGAGCTGTTCAAACGCGACGGAAGCAGCCTGATTTTACAGCTTCCGATCTCGTACAGCCAAGCCGCACTGGGAGCGGAAATCGAAGTCCCAACGCTGGATGGTCCTGAGAATCTTAGGATCGAGCCGGGGACGCAAAACGGTGAAGTGTTCACCATTCGCGGTAAAGGTGTAGTCGATCCCCGCGGCGGACGAACGGGCGACTTGCTGGTCCAGGTTTTTATCGAGGTGCCCAAGAAAGTGTCGGCCGAGCAGGAGGAACTGTTGCGCAAACTCGCAGAATTGGATGCCGAATCGGTTCTGCCGCATCGCAAAACGTTTCTCGAGAAAGTTGCAGATCTCTTTTGAGGTCCTTTTAAAATCAACCATCTTTCAAATCGATAGATAACACATGAGTGACGACGTAAAAGCGGAATTGGAAAATGAATCGACCGACGAGGCGTTTCTCGATCAGGCCGTTTCGGACGTACCGGAAACACGTGACGAAGAAATGGAACGGTTGCGGCACACCGCAGCCGAGGCCGATAAACGTGTTTTGCAGGCTCAGGCCGAAGCCGAAAACTTTCGAAAGCGAATGCGGCGAGATTTCGAAGACCAATTGAAGTTTGCGTCGACCGAACTGGTCATCGACATGTTGGAAGTTCGCGACAACTTAAGCCGTGCCATTGAAGCCGCCCAAAGTGGCGAGCAAGGTTCGGGGTTGCAGGAAGGCGTCGCGATGGTCGTCAAACAAATGGATGATGTGTTCGGCAAATACGGCGTTGTCGAAATTCCTGCCGCCGGCGAGGTGTTTGACCCCAACGTTCACGAAGCAATCTCCCAAATGCCCAGCGACATCGAAAGCGGAAAAATCGCTCATGTTGCCGTTAGTGGTTTCAAGCTGCACGACCGCGTGGTGCGTCCAAGCCAAGTGGTTGTCAGCACGGGGCCGGCATCGTAGGTGCGAAACGTGCCTGGCCTTGCGACGATATTCAGCGGATTGGACTTTCATTCTGTTAATCAAGGACCGGGCGGTCATTTTCGTATCGCCCGTGCCAAAACATTGGGAAATAATCGATGCCAACCTACGACTATGAATGCTCTGCCTGTGGACACGAAATGGAGTTGTTTCAAGGTATCAACGAACCGGTCAAGAAGAAGTGCCCCGAGTGTGGGAAATTGAAACTGCGGCGTTTGTTCGGCAGCGGCGCGGCGATCGTCTTTAAAGGCAGCGGGTTCTATCAAACCGACTACCGTAGCGAAGGCTACAAAAAGGCCGCGAAAGCGGATAAGAAATCGACCAGCGACGCGAAGTCCGATTCCAAATCCGGTGATGCGAAATCTGGCGATTCCAAGCCTGCCAAAAGCAGTTCAACGCCGAAGTCGAGCGATTGATCAAAGTATTGGTCATCACGTTCCGGCCTCCAACAATCATTCGCGACGCGTCATGCCGCATCAGTTGTCATCGCACCGAATTTTCGCCGAGCGATCAGCGATTCTTGTAATTGATTTGCAAGAAAAGTTGACGCGAGTGGTTCCGTCCGGCGACGATGTTGTGCAATTCACCGAATCGTTGCTCAAGGCCGCCGATTTGCTGGGCATCCCATCGGCCGCGACGTTGCAATACCCCAAGGGGCTCGGAGGAATGGTCCAGCCGCTGCGAAAGCGATTTGTCGGTGCAGAGGAGAAATTGGATTTTTCGTCTGCGGTTTGCCGGCGTGCGCTCGACAAATGGATAGCGGCGGGGCGCGATCAAATTCTGATTTGTGGAATCGAGACGCACATCTGTGTCTTGCAAACGGTGTTGGATTTGGTCCAAGAAGGGTTGCAGCCGATCGTGGTCGCGGAAGCGGTGGCGGCACGCGGAGGATGGGAGCACGAGTTGGCAATCGAACAAATGCGCTCGATCGGAGTGACAATCACCAGCATTGAATCCGTGCTCTTTCAATGGCTGCGGAGCGCCGATCATCCGCAATTCAAAGCGATCAGCCGAATCGTTAAATCGCTTTAGCGAGATTCGTTGGGCACCAGGCGGGATTCCCGGGTTGGGACGTTTGCGGTCACGTTTTGGCTTACAGGAACAGTTTTCGTCCGCATCCGAATCGGCATCGGTGTGTACGGCGTATCGCCCAAGTTGGAAACCAGACAATGTAGCGCGCCGCCCTTTGCAGCCAGTCGGTTGCAGTCGATGAATTCGATTTGCCAGTCGGGCAGTAATCGCTGGTAGATCGTGCGGACTTCGGCATCCATTTCGGCGGCGTATGACGGGACCAGCAGTAGACCGTTGGCAAAGATCACATTGGTGTAGGACCGGATCACACCATCGGAATGATCGGGCAGCGGAACGCGAACGACATTTAGATTGGCGGCCTTAATATTGCCGAGCGTTGTCGCGACTTCGTTCAAAAGCTTTCGGTTGGGACTTTGCGGGTCACGAGATTCACTGACGACGACCGTTCCGGGGTCCGTAAACGTCATGAACAAATCGAGGTGGCCCGTTGGTTCATCATGCAGCGGCTGGATGGGGACGATTGTTTTGGCGCCCGTCACTCGGCGCAGTTCCTTTTCAATTGTCGCTGCGTCAAATCCGTAGTGATTGTTGTCGGCATAGATCGTGGACGAGCAGAGTGTCAATCCGCTTCCGTTGGACAGGACTGCGCCGCCTTCGATGTGCAGTGATGTGGGGGCGACGCGGGCGTTCCAATTCCGACAGATCAGTTTCGGTAACGCGTCGGTCACCTCGCGGTACCCCTGTGATTCACGCGTCAGAAGGGAGTCAAACCAAATCCAGTTTCCGGATTGGGATCGCCCCACGATGGGGCCCATGTCACGAAACCAGGGCGATTCAAAGTTGCAGATTCCGAAGCGAATTCGTTCTTTGGGGATGCCCATCGCGGCGAGCGTAGACTGGGCCTCGTCCAACGATTCGTCGTTGTCAGCCAGGATAACGAACCGTAATCGGTCGTGGGTCAGACGGACAATTTCGGCAACGACTTCTTGCGACCAATCATACATTCCCCAGGCCACGGCAAGCCCGGCTTGTTGTTCGAATTCGGCCGTCATGGTGGCGGCGACTGTTAGTCCATCGGGGACAATTTCGGTGATCAGATTCACCAGTCGCTGCCACTGCCACGAGTCGGACGAATTATTCGCAGATCCGCCAGAGGATGCCGAATCAATCGCCTTCAAATTCCGATCGGCAAAGTGAATCGCGTTGCGGTAGCGATTCAGGGCAGCGATGTCGGTATCAATGTTGGCGTCCTGAATCTCTTCGAGCAACTTGACCAGATCGGCGCGTGCCGAGTCGCATGCCTTGCGGGCCTCAGGGAGTCTGCCTTGTGACCAAAGCATCTCGCACAGTGTCATCCTGGTGTCGATCAGTAATTCGCCTGGAATACTCAGCCCCGGGTCGCGGGTTTCGGATTCCAGCAACCCGACTGCTCGCTGGATCGCCGGGATGCCATCGCGACCGATCGTTCGATTGACTGCCGCCAGGTTGCGATAGGATATCGCCAGCATGACGCCTTGAGATGGCATTTGGCTGAACAGGTTCGAACTGTTAGTGAACTGGTGCAGCGCCGATGGGTAATCACAAAGGTTGCTGTAGACGCACCCCAGGGAATTGGTCGCCAACGCGACTAGTTCGGCGTCGCCTTGTTGCTGGGCGATCTCGATCGAGGCCTTTAGTGACTTGATCGCCGCAGTATTGTTGCCTTCCAGAGATTGCAGTTGCCCCAGACGATAATGCGCCGACGCAGCTTGCAGAGGGAGTGTGTCATTGAAATGTCGGTTTTTGATAAATCGGCTGAAGACGCGTTTGTACTCCGCTTTGAATTGTGCACCGTCTCTGCTGGGCGGCGACTGACGAGCCGATTTGATTAAGAACTCTTCTTGTGCAGCATACCATTCGTCAATGGATTCTTGTGCATCGACGCCGGTTGCGAGTAATTGGTCCTCTGAATCGGACAGTCGAGCGATCGCATCCCGGAGCGTCTTAGAGGCAAACACGGTACTAAGAAGTCCAACCGCAGCGACGGCAGCTAAGATCGCAACGACCCATTTGGTGCGGGGCGCCGGGCGAATGTGACCACCTGCTTGGGCCGGTTCCTGCGCCGGCGCAATCGGTAATGACTTGCGTCGATTCTTTTTAGGGGGAGGTGGTTTGGGCAAGAGTAACGGCCGGGAAACAAAGAACGAGCCCATGGATTTTGGGTATCCTCCTGTAAACTCGTTGCCGCGATCGAAGGTTTCGCAATTTTTAAGCGGGGTGATCGAATTAAGCCGAATCGTCACGACTTTTGATTGACATTTTCATCCCGTTGCCGTACCGTGAACGAAGGAAAGTCTTCTCGAATCGGTTCACGATGCATCGTTACTTGCCCCTTATCGCAATTGCTGTATTTGCCGTCGGCGTTTCGTCGTCACGGTCGGTGCATGCCAGTTGCGGTGATTGGTTGGCACATCCCGGCGAAATGTCGTTGGCCGCGGTGGAAAATCCCGCAGACGAAGTCCCACCATCTCCGCGGCGATGCAATGGACCGCTTTGTCGTCAGTCTCCCTCGGGGCCAATTCCGACCCCAACACCGACGTCTCCTAAAATCCAGCGAGACTACTCTGTGGCGATCTGTGACGCCCAGCGGAAGCCCGAGTTGTCTTTGATGGAAGGGCGAATCGAGACCGGAGTTTTCTTTTATCTTCCTAGCGGTCATGGCATGCCAATCGAGCGGCCACCACAGGTCTAGATCGTCTGTTGTCGTAAGAATCTCGTTGCGTCAGAAAGGGCCACGGCATTTAACAGTACGACGGACTTCCAGTCCGTTGATAGAGGTCGGTTTCATCCGTTGCAGCTTGGTTTTCGAGCAGCGGAACTCGTCAAGGGTTTCGTGAATTGCCGGACGAATCGAAACTCTTGACGAGTTCCGATATCCTAAAACCAAACGTTGACGGACCACTCGCAGGAAATTTGGATCATTGTTGCCGCCGGTACGGTGCAATGCTTTGGTCTTAGTTTCGGCCGGCATGTCATCCGGGTTGAGGATTGCTCAATCGGATTGATGTCGCGCAGCGGCTTCTTACGGCACTTCTTTTAACGATCGAACGACGGCGGCCTTGCTTGCGGCCGTTGATAAGACCTGCGACGGCTCTCCGTTGGTGAGATCCGACGCCTCCATTGCCAATACTATTCGCTAGGAAATTATTAATGTCTACCGTTCCTTCCGGTGACACGACGGTGCCACCACGCAGGAAATACGTGCGCGCCGTCGGGCCACGTCTGAGAAAACTGCTTTACGTTATTTTTGCTCTTGTCGCACTTTTGATGGCCAATTCAGGCTATTTGGCACTTGTTACTTTCATGGAGTGGGTGCGAGACGAAACGTACCAGGATTACTACTACCAATTCATGTTCCTGGCCCATTTATTGTTGGGGCTGGCTTTAATTGTTCCATTGGTGGTGTTCGGATTCATTCATATGTGGATTTCGAAAGACCGTCGAAATCGCCGGGCGGTGCGAATCGGTTACGCTTTGTTTGCGGTCAGTTTGACGATTTTGGTCACCGGGATCTTGTTGGTTCGGGTCACCGGTTTTGACCTCAAGCAGCCTTTGGCACGCAGCACCGTTTATTGGTTGCATGTGATCGCACCCCTGGCGGCTCTCTGGCTTTATTGGTTGCACCGACTGGCCGGGCCACGGATCAAATGGCGAATCGGAATGACCTTCGGCGGACTGGCCGGTGCGGCCATTGCGGTGATGGTTGTGATCCAAATGCAAGACCCTCGACAGTGGAATGCGGTCGGGCCGGATTCAGGCGTCAAGTACTTTGAGCCGTCCTTGGCTCGGACGTCCAGCGGGAACTTCATCCCGGCAGATGCGTTGATGAACGACGAGTACTGCTTGAAATGCCATGCGGATATCCACAAGGATTGGAGCGACAGCGTGCATCGATTCAGCTCCTTTAATAATCAGCCTTACCTGGCAAGTGTCAGCCAAACGCGAGAGGTTTCGTTGGAGCGTGACGGATCGGTGCAGGCGTCTCGATGGTGCGCCGGTTGCCACGACCCCGTTCCGTTTTTCTCCGGGGCGTTCGACGAACCCAAGTTCGACATGCTAAATCACAAGACGGCCAAGGCGGGGATCACATGTACGGTTTGTCACGCGATCACAAACGTCAACAGTGTTCGGGGTAACGCGGACTACACGATCGAAGAACCGCTGCACTATCCGTTTGCCAGCAGCGACAATGCCGCGTTGCAATGGATCAACAACCAACTGGTCAAGGCGAAGCCGACGTTCCACAAGAAAACCTTTTTGAAGCCGTTTCACAAGACGGCGGAGTTTTGTTCGACCTGCCACAAGGTGCACTTGCCCAAAGAGTTGAACCATTACAAGGAATTCCTGCGAGGGCAAAACCACTACGATCCGTACCTGTTCAGTGGCGTGTCCGGGCACGGTGCACGCAGTTTTTATTATCCACTCAAGGCGGTCGATAATTGCAATAAGTGTCACATGCCATTGGTGGCGTCAGACGATTTTGGCGCGAAACGCTTTGACGGGGCGGATGAATTAAGTGTTCACGATCACTTGTTCCCGTCGGCCAATACCGGCATCGCCTGGTTGCGAGACAAAGACGACGTCATCGTGGCGCATCAAGAATTCTTGAAAGATGTGATGCGAGTTGACGTGTTTGGTGTACGGGACGGCACGGATATCGACGGCGCGCTGACCGCGCCGCTGCGCCCCGAGGTGCCGGCTCTCAAGCCGGGACAATCGTACGTCTTGGAAACCGTTATCCGGACAATGAAAATGGGGCACCTGTTTTCGCAAGGGACCGTTGATTCGAACGAGATCTGGTTGGATATCACCGTGACCAGCGGCGACCGGGTGATCGGGCGTAGCGGTTCGATCAATCCCGACAAGGGAAATGAAGTCGATCCCTGGTCGCATTTCGTGAACGTGTTCATGTTGGATAAAGATGGCAATCGGATCGACCGTCGGAATGCCCAGGACATTTTCACGCCCTTGTACAACAATCAGATCCCGCCGGGTGCGGGCCAGACGGTGCATTATGGATTGCAGATTCCGCAGGACGTCACGGCGCCGATCAAGGTTGATTTAAAACTGCAGTACCGAAAGTTTGACCAACGGTATATGGACTTTGTCGCCAAGCAAAACGAGAAGCTGGGCCAAGTCATTCGCGGACATGTTCCCGGTAAAGACTATGTCAACGAATTACCCGTCACGACGTTGGCGGTGGATTCGGTCGTCTTTCCGGTGGCCGGTATGGATCAGGCGGTTGATAATCCGCCCCGCGAGATCCCCCAGTGGCAACGTTGGAACGACTACGGCATCGGATTGCTGTTGAAAGGGAAGGCGAAGTTGCGGCAGGCAGAGGAGGCGTTTAAGGAAGTCGAAAAGTTGGATCGCTGGGACGGTCCGATGAACCTGGCGCGGGTCTTGAATATGGAGGGACGACTGGATGAAGCCGTGGAGGCACTCAATCGGGCCGAACGTTACGCGGACGTGGAAGGTTTTCCACGTTGGACGTGGGCGTGGCT